>CAMUYU010000009.1 GCA_947164995.1 uncultured Clostridia bacterium | reverse complement strand
GTTCCTGTGTAACTATATGTTACATCATATTTATCTTCTTCATCATCTGGAATGTCATTACCATTCTTGTCTTCACCGAATGTAACTGTAATTGTATGATCATTTGATACATTTTCAAATGTATATCCATTATCTACTAAATCTTTTCTTGATGCACCTGTTGTTGTTTGTTCATTTGAATCAACTATTAAAGACTTAATTGTATATCCATCTTCTGGTTCAAATGTGTATTTTTGATTGCTTCCAACATTAACTTGTGTATTACCATTTGGTGTAATTGTGCCATTTGCTCCATTTACTGATGAAGTAATAGTAAAGTAATTAACAGTTGGTTCTGGGTCTTGCCCCGGTGTTACAACTGCATCTGTTTCTTCTTCATCTTTACCAGTAGCTGTTGCTGTGTTTACAACTTCTCCTGCTACTATATCATTAGCTGTTACAGTATATGATGCTTCAAAATCTCTTGATTCACTTGGTGCTAATGTTTCAATGTTCCAAGTATCACCTGTTAACTCATCTGTAACTGTTATATTTAAGACATCAACATTTCCATCATTTGTTACTGTAATCTTATATGAAATAGTTTCTCCTAAATCATATGTACTACCATTTGCTGGTGTACTTGTTGTAACTTTAGTAACTGTTAAATGAGGTGCTTTTTCTTCCCATGTTGCTGTATATGTTGCATCACCATTTATTGTTCTTGCAACTTCTGGATTCCATTCAACAAATAAGTATCCTCTTCTTGTAGGTGTACCTTCAAATGCTGGTGTTGCTGTTCCATCTAATTGATTTGTGTATACTTGATCTGCAAATGCTTCTCCGTTTGCACCATCTTTATATGTTATTGTTCTGTATTCTTGGTCATCTGGGATATTGTTGTTATTTTTATCTTCGGCAAAACTTACAACAATCGTATGATTGTCTATTACATTTTCAAATGTATAACCATCATTTAGTAAGTTGGCTCTATCACCAGAAGTTGTTATAACTTCTGTTCCATCAACCTTAAGTGAACCGATAGTATAATCTGTTACTGGTCTAAATGTAAATGATTGATTTTCATTAGCCTCAACTTCTACTTCACCAACTGGACTAATAGCACCATTATCTCCACTTACAGATGCAGTAATGATAAAGTGATTATCTACTTCACTCGTTACGTTTGCAGAACCCTTTACTGTGTTACCCTTGTTGTCTGTTCCTTCTGCTGTTACTGTATTAACTACTTTTCCTTCTAATACATCAGCTGCTGTTACAACATATGAAGTCTCAAATTCTTTATACCATGTATCTGTTCCGTTTCCTGGTGTTAGTTTAGCAATTGTTTCACTTAATCCTGTAAGTTCATCAATAACTGCCGTATTATCGATATGACCTGTCATGCCTTTTGCTTCTACTCTTATTTTATAATTGATTCTTTCACCAATTGTAAATGCTGTACCATTTGCAGGTCTATTAGTAACTACTTTAGTAACCATTATATCTGGTTCTTCCTCATCTGGAATATCATTATGATTTACATCTAATGCATAACTTACAACTAAAGTATGATCATCTGAAATATTTGCGAATGTGTATCCATTTTCTACCCATTCTGTTCTAGGTTCACCTAGTGTTGTTTGTTCTTCATCATCTACTACTAACGATTTAATTGTGTAGTCTTCTGAAGGTGTCATTGTAACTTCTAATGTATCTCCAGAAATTACATCTGTTGCTCCTTCTGGTGCTACACTACCATTTCCACCTTCTACTGATGTTGTGATTGTGTAATGTTTTTCTTCATCATCTGGGATGTCGTTGTTGTTCTTATCTTCACCAAATTTAACAACAATTGTGTGGTCTCCAGATATATATTCAAATGTATATCCTTCATCAACTAATTCTTTTCTTGATTCTCCACTTGTTGTTTGTTCTTCATCATCTACTTTTAATGACTTAATTGTATAGTCATCCTCTGGTTCAAATGTGTATTTTGCATCACTGCCATATACATATTTATTATCTCCGCTTGGAGCAATGCTTCCATTTCCACCATCTACTGATGATGTAACAGTAAAGAATTCTTCATCATCTGGAATGTTGTTATCATTTTCATCTTTACCATATGTTACTACTAATGTATGGTCACCTGAAATTTTCTCAAATGTCCATGTGAAATCTGTTCTTTCTTCTCCAGATTTTGTTTGTTCTTCATCATCTACTTTTAATGACTTAATTGTGTAGTCTCCTGAAGGTGTCATTGTAACTTCTAATGTATCTCCAGAAATTACATCTGTTGCTCCTTCTGGTGCTACACTACCATTTCCACCTTCTACTGATGTTGTGATTGTGTAATGTTTTTCTTCATCATCTGGGATGTCGTTTTTGTTTCTATCTTCTCCGAATGTAACTGTGATTGTATGATCACCTGATATGTATTCAAATGTATATCCGTCTTCTAATAGTTCTGTTCTTGCTTCACCACTTGTTGTTTGTTCTTCATCATCTACTAGAAGTGATTTAATTGTATAACCATCTTCTGCTTCAAATTCATATGTAGCATCACTACCATATACATATTTATTTTCTCCGCTTGGTGCAATTGTTCCATGTTCTTGCTTGTCATCTTGGCTTGGTGCTACGCTTGATGTAATTGTATAGAAATCTTCATCATCTGGAATGTTGTTATCATTTTCATCTTTACCATATGTTACTACTAATGTATGGTCACCTGAAATTTTCTCAAATGTCCATGTGAAATCTGTTCTTTCTTCTCCAGATTTTGTTTGTTCTTCATCATCTACTTTTAATGACTTAATTGTGTAGTCTCCTGAAGGTGTCATTGTAACTTCTAATGTATCTCCAGAAATTACATCTGTTGCTCCTTCTGGTGCTACACTACCATTTCCACCTTCTACTGATGTTGTGATTGTGTAATGTTTTTCTTCATCATCTGGGATGTCGTTTTTATTTCTATCTTCACCGAATTTAACAACGATTGTGTGGTCTCCAGATATATATTCAAATGTATATCCTTCTTTTATCAAGTTTTCTCTTGATTCTCCACTTGTTGTTAATTCATTTTCACCATCTACTAATACTGATTTAACAGTGTAATCTCCTGATGGTTCGAAAGTATATGTAGCATCACTGCCATATACATATTTATTTTCTCCACTTGGAGTAATACTTCCGTTTTCACCATCTACTGATGATGTAATTGTAAAGTATTCTTCATCATCTGGAATGTTGTTATCATTTTCATCTTTACCATATGTTACTACTAATGTATGGTCACCTGAAATTTTCTCAAATGTCCATGTGAAATCTGTTCTTTCTTCTCCAGATTTTGTTTGTTCTTCATCATCTACTTTTAATGACTTAATTGTGTAGTCTCCTGAAGGTGTCATTGTAACTTCTAATGTATCTCCAGAAATTACATCTGTTGCTCCTTCTGGTGCTACACTACCATTTCCACCTTCTACTGATGTTGTGATTGTGTAATGTTTTTCTTCATCATCTGGGATGTCGTTTTTGTTTCTATCTTCTCCAAATGTAACTGTGATTGTATGATCACCTGATACATCTTCAAATGTGTATCCGTTATCTATTAAATCTTTTCTTGATTCACCACTTACAGTTTGTTCTTCACCATCTACAACAAGTGATTTAATTGTGTAATCTCCTGATGGTTCAAATGTATATGGTTGATCATCTTTATATAATACTCTTGTTTCACCACTTGGAGTAATTGTTCCGTTTCCACCTTCTACTGATGATGTGATTGTGAAGTAGTCTTCATCATCTGGAATGTTGTTATGGTTTTCATCTTTTCCAAATGTTACTTCTAGAGTATGGTCTCCAGAAATGTTTTCAAATGTATAACCATTTTCAACAAATTCTTCTCTTGACTCTCCACTTGTTGTTTGTTCTTCACCATCTACTAAAAGTGATTTAATTGTGTAATCTCCTGATGGTGTAATTGCAATATTTAATGTTTCTCCAGAAATCATTGCTATTTCACCTGATGGATTTACACTACCATTTTCTCCAGCTATTGCTGTAATTGTGAACCATGTTTCTTCGTCATCTGGGATGTCATTGTTGTTTCTATCTTCTGCAAAAATTGCTACGAATGAATAGTTCTTTCTAATTTTAGTTCCTTCTGCAGGTAACTCTGGGCTCCACTTCTTAAAACAATATCCTTCGTTTGGTATTGTTGTTGGAACTGTAACTTTTTCATAGAAATCACTATTTTTCTTTATCTTAATAAATGATGTTGCACCCTCAAGTACTCCATTACCATCTGTTGCAAAGTTAACTTTGTATTGAGATGAACCTCCTGCTGGTTGCGTATCATCTTTATCATCTATTACTATGTTTTGTTCTAAACGATGTAATAACTCTACTGTTTCTGCTCTTGTAACATTTTGTAATAATTTAATTGTGCCATCTGGGTATCCATTTATGAAGTTATGAACTGAATAGCTATGAATAGCTTGTTGAGCCCATTCTTCTGAATCCTCCCAATCTGAATATTGTTCCAAACCATCTTTGTGGTCTGCTGGATATTCTTCTTTGTCAATTCCTAAAATTCTTGAAAGAATTACTGTTGCTTCTTGTCTTCTTATTGGCTCTTGAGGACGGAAAGTTCCATCTGGATAACCTTGAATATATCCTCTCTCAACTGCCTCTTCTACGTACTTTGCATACCATGAATCTTCAGGTACGTCACTAAAATTGCTAACTGTATTTTCGTTACTATTGTAACCAAAGAAATTATTAACAATCTTGACATACTCTGCTCTAGTAATTGTACGATCAGGTCTAAATGTGCCATCTTCATAGCCACATACATAACCTTTGTCTAAGAACTCCATAATTTTTTCGTAGCACCAATGCTTTGAAGATAAATCTGGAAATCCTACTGGTGCTGCTAAAACTGCTGAAATTGCAAGTATTGTAATAAGACTAATTATTAATCCAATTACTAAATTCTTGCTTGTGTGTAATTTCATTTTGCTTCCTCCTTTTGATTTATATAAATTTTAATTGTTTTGTCATATTTACCATCATCAGTTTTAAACGTAACATCTGTATTTCCGTACGCTTTAGCCGTAAGTACAGAGAATGTTTCATCAAAACTAACTATGTTTTCATCATCTATTAAAACTTTATATTTTGAAGATGTATCTTCAGGTAGTGCGATTGAAAGTGTCAGTTGATCACCTTCTACTAATCTAAGTTCATCTTCTATTTTTTCAACCATTGTTTCTCCACTAGAATACATGAGAATACCGACTTCAATGTCTTCAAGCGTTTCATCAATTAAATCGTATGGAGGTGGATCAGATATTCCACCCGAACCATTAACTCTTGATAGCATCGTTATGAATTCAGCATTTGTAAGATTGTTTTGTGGTTTAAAAGTATTATCTGGATATCCCACAATAACTCCTGCCTTCTGTAATGTTGCTACGTAAGGTTTTGCCCATATAGATATTAGGTCTGCATCATTAAAACTTGATTCTGATTCTTGCAAATCCATATTTGAGACTCGACAAAATAATCCGCATGCTTCTTCACGTGATATAGCTAAGTTATATTGCTCAACTTTAAAATATGTTTCATCACTTGAATAAAAATCTTTAAATATTTTATCTATCTCGCCTTTCTTTATTTCTTTATCTAATTGTTCAACTTCAAAGCTACTTGGTATAACTTCACTATCCTTAAAGGTTTCAAGTGTTTTCTCAGCCCAGTGTGCTTCTACTTTTGTAGAGTTTGCCATGCTTAATAATGTAGTTAGAACAAGTATTATAAATACATAAATATGACTATTTTTGTTATTCATACTTTACTCCTTTTATCATTAAAAACTTCTAAACATTTACATAAATATTACAGAAGTGTTACTTTCACTCATGTGTTTTTATATCATACCACTACAAAAAAATCAAGCGAATTTCTTACGGAAATATATATTTTTTGCCACTTTTATAGTTGTAAAAATTGACATCGTTAAAAACCGCTTGTTAGTAGTGATACAAATTTGTAACACAATTGTAACAATTGATATTGCTTATGTTACAAAAATTACGCAATTGCTTGATTCCGTAGGAAGTTTAGATTAACATAACGTCGCAGTGTATCCACTAAACCGCCTATTTTCAAGGCTTAGCAAGTTTTTATTATTTACTTTTCGTAAACAACGTGCTATAATTTACTTATAACTAAATAAAACATTGTAGTGATTAACTACACTTACTAAAGATAAATTTGAAGAAAGGAGATGAGGCGTATGAGAAATACTTATGCTAATTCGTTACAAAAGAGTCTTAAAAGACAAAAGATAAAATTAGTCTTTTCTTTTGTTGTGTGCATTTTGATTTTTTCTTGTTCGCTTGCCTTTGCTTCTGCTCCTTTGGAATATAATTTAGTTCCTAAAGAAAAGAATAATTCTATTATTGATACTAAAGCACAAAAGAAACTATCATTCAGTATTATTGAATCTACTAATGATATCTTATACAACGGAAAGAAGGTAAAGATTAAAGACAATGCATTTAGCATTGATGTTTCAAAACTTTCTGGTATTCAAGAAATCACTTTTACAGATTCAAATAATGATTCTGTTTCTTTTAAATATAACTTCTGTGACAAAAATGGAAAGTTAAATAACTATGAACTAGTTGCAGGAAAAGAACTAAATGTATTTGTAAAGACAATTAAGAATATAAAAGTAATTTATACAGATAAAGAAAAAGCAGTTGTTTCAAAACTTAAAACATATATGAATAAATTACCAGATAAAGTACTTGCAAATCTTGATGAGATAAAACTTATCCCTTATTCAAACACACAAAACATTGCAGGTACAACAAAGAATAAAACTATAATTCTTTACAACTATAGTAAATATTCTGATAGCACAAAGAAAAATATCATTTATCACGAAATTGCTCATACATGGGCAAACAAATTAATGGATGAAAAGAAAATTGATTATTCATATACAACTTATAAAGAGATTGTTGAAAAAGATAATAACTATGTAAGCAATTATGCAAAAGATTTTGCAAATAGTAATAGTGGTAGATTAAGCGAAGACTTTGCAGATGCTGTTGCATTCTACTTTATGAATCAATCACAATTTAAAAAGCAATATCCAAATAGAACTGAATATTTTAAAAAGCTACTAGCTTCTTAAATAAGCCATTAAAAAGAGTCTCACAAAAATGTGAGACTCTTTTAATGTTCATTTGTTTGTTTTATTATTTCTTAAATGCATCTACACTTCTTAATGAAATTAATAGTGATTGTTCTAATGTGCTATTGTCTTGTGCACCAAAGTTATTGTTTCCAATACCTTTAATGATTTCATTGAATGACATGAAGTAAACTGATTCTAATGCCCAACTACTAATAGTGTCATCATCTGCAAATCTTGCAACATTTACCATATCTACTTCTGTTTTAACTCCAGCTTTTTCTAAAGCTCTTGTAAGCATTGTAGCCATTTGCTCTCTTGTAATTTTTGCATCTGGTGAGAATGTTGTGTTTGATACACCTTTAGTGATTTCAAGATTATATGCTTTTAATACATATTCATCTTTTGTATCTGTGAATGGATTGTCTTTAACTGGTTCTGCTTTCTTTCCTGTAAGTGCTTCATAAAGTTTTACTGAAACTGCAGCAAAATCTTTTCTATTTATTGGTTCTGTAAAATCTCTCTTATCAAAAGTTTCTGGAATCAATCCATCTTTTTGAGCTTTTTCAAGTTCTGTAAGAGCCCATTTTGAAGCACTTGCCCAATTGATTAATTTAGCTGGTTCTTCTTTTGGTTCTTCTACTGGTTTTTCTTCTTCTTTACCTGGCATTTCAAATACTAATTCGATTTCACTAGATTTTAACATATCCCAAGTGTATGTAAGTTTGTCATCTGATACTTTTGTAGCATTGTTCTTCTTTGCAGGGCTTGGTAAAGAAATTGATAATGACATTTCAATTTCAAGTCCTTGTGTTTCATAGCTTTCAGCCTCTTCAATGTTTTCTCCTGAAGCTTTTGTATAAAATCTATACTCATTGCCATTTTTAACAAATAACTTTTTGTTTTCTACTAATTTGTCTAAGTCAACTTCAACATCTTTACCATCAACTGATAAATCAGCAAGTGTACCTACTTCTGTGCTATAGGTAAAGCCTTTGTAATCATCAACTTCATATCTTTCTCTTTTATATTCCTTGTTTTCTTCACTTTCGCTTTCTTCTAAATATGCCCATCTTTCAGCATCTGTATGTTCTCCAGAACTCTCAGAATTAATGTTAATAAGTTGATCAATTGTTTCATTACCATAAGCCATGGTCATTTTTAAATTAACTTTTTCATCTGCTGAAATGTTAATTTCAGATAAATTTTTCATTTTACAACCTGTTAAAACTACTAGGGCCATTACTAAGGCCAATACAACTTTTAATGAATTTTTCATTATTACAGCTCCTTTTCTTCTTTCAAATTTGAGAATATTATATCATATCAAATTACTTTTCAACATTGTTTTTATTAATTATATAGTGGAAATTTTTTGCACACTTTTTCAACTGCTAATTTTATTTCTTCTTTACCAGTTTCATAGTTTTCTACTGTTTCGTTAATCAGTCTTGCAATCTCTTTCATTTCTTCTTCTTTAAAACCTCTAGTAGTAACAGCAGGTGTACCTATTCTAATACCAGATGTAATTGTTGGCTTTTCTGTATCAAATGGCACTGAATTTTTATTAACAGTAATTCCAACATTATCTAATCTTTCTTCTAATTCTTTTCCAGTTATACCTTTATTTCTTAAATCTATTAGAATCAAATGATTATCTGTTCCACCTGATACTAAATTAAATCCATACTTAATTAATTCTTCTGCAAGTACTTTGGCATTCTTAACAATTTGTTTTTGATATTCCTTAAATTCTGGTTTTAGTGCTTCTCCAAAACAAACTGCTTTACCTGCAATCACATGCATTAAAGGGCCTCCTTGCGTACCAGGAAATACTGCTTTATCTATTTGCTTTGCATACTCTTCTTTACAAAGAATTATTCCACCTCTTGGACCACGAAGTGTTTTGTGAGTTGTAGATGTAACTACATCAGCAAATTCAACAGGATTTTGATGAAGCCCTGCGGCAACCAATCCTGCAATGTGAGCCATATCTACCATGAATAAACTTCCAACTTTATCTGATATTTCTTTAATTCTTTTAAAATCTATTTCCCTTGGATATGCACTTGCACCTGCAACAATTAACTTTGGCTTATTTTCAATTGCAAGTCTTTCTAGTTCATCGTAATCTATTCTTCCTGTTTCTTCTTTTACTCCATATGAAATGAAATTATATATTTTTCCAGAAAAATTAACCTTACTTCCATGAGTTAAGTGACCACCATGAGATAGATTCATACCCAACACTGTATCTCCAGGTGTAAGTACTGCAAAGTATGCAGCCATATTAGCTTGTGCACCAGAGTGTGGTTGAACGTTTGCATGTTCCGCACCAAATATCTTTTTAAGTCTATCTCTTGCTAAATCTTCTACTATATCTACACACTCACAACCGCCGTAATATCTTGCTCTTGGATAACCTTCTGCATATTTATTTGTCATATAACTTCCCATTGCTTCCATTACTGCATCGCTTACAAAATTTTCAGAAGCTATTAATTCAATTTTATTTCTCTGTCTATTTAATTCCGCTTCAATAGCATCATACACTTCAACATCTGTTCTTTTTAAATTATCAAAACTTGGCATTTAATCTCCTCCTTTAAATACTTTACCTAGTGAATCATTAATAACTAAATCAGCCATATTATCATATGGTGTAGGATCTCTATTAATTAATACTAGGTGCTTTCCTCTAAAATATCTTATAAGCCCACTTGCTGGATAAACAGTAAGTGATGTACCTGCAACAATTAAAGTATCGCAATTTGCTATTGCCATTATTGCACCATTAACCGTATCATCATCTAATCCTTCTTCATATAGTACTACATCTGGTTTTATTACTCCTCCACAATCGCTACAAATTGGAGTATAGTTATTTTCATCAATAGTTAGTTCCCTATTAAAAATAGGCTCTGGTCCGTAGAACTTGTGACATTTTGTACAATAGTTTCTATATATACTTCCATGAAGTTCATATACCGTTTTTGAACCAGCTTTTTGATGAAGTCCATCTATGTTTTGTGTTACTACTGCTTTTAGTTTTCCTTGTTTTTCAAGTTCAGCAAGTTTTATATGAGTAATATTGGGCTCAAACTTTAGTGCATTTAGTTTATCTATATAGAATTTATAAAATTCTTCTGTTTCTTGCACAAAAAAGCTATGGCTAAGCATCGTTTCTGGAGGATATTTGTATTTTTGATTATATAATCCATCTTTACTTCTAAAGTCTGGAATACCACTTTCTGTAGATACTCCTGCTCCTCCAAAAAATACAATATTGTTGCTATTTTCTATAATCTTATGATATTCTTTTATTTTTTCTTCATTATACAAAAATAACCACCCCCATTTAGTTTTATAGCCATAAATATTATAACAATAAAAAAAGAGAAAATCGAATAAATTCGATTTTCTCTTAAAATATTATCTCTTGCTGAATTGTGGAGCTTTACGAGCTTTCTTAAGACCTGGTTTCTTTCTTTCCTTCATACGAGGATCTCTTGTCATGAAACCTGCTGATTTTAAAGCTGTCTTAAATTCTGGGTTAGCTTTAACTAAAGCTCTTGATAAGCCATGACGAATTGCTCCAGCTTGTCCTGAAAAACCTCCGCCAATAACTTTAACTATTAAATCATATTTTCCTTCAGTATTTGTAAGAACTAAAGGTTGTTTAACGATAATTTTAGAAACATCTGTTGGAAGGTAGTCATCTAATGCTACACCATTAACAGTAATGTTGCCTTTTCCTGGCATAATTCTTACTCTAGCTACAGCGTTCTTTCTTCTACCTGTTCCGTAGTATGTGTTTGTGTCTTTTTTAGCCATCTATATTTCCTCCTTAAAACTCGTATACTTCTGGTTTTTGAGCTTGGTTTTCATGCTCAGCACCTTTGTACACTCTTAATTTTTTAAGCATTGCTCTTCCTAAGCTGTTCTTTGGAAGCATGCCTTTAACTGCATGCATAAGCATTTCGCTTGAGTCCATATCTTTAGCCATAGTTGACTTCATGTTACCAATGTAACCTGTTTGTCTTGTATAAATTTTGTCTGTAGCTTTTTTGCCTGTAAGTACCATTTTTTCTGTATTTACAACTATTACAAAATCTCCCATATCCATATGAGTAGAATATGTAGGTTTGTGTTTTCCTTTTAATAATTTAGCAACTTCTTGAGCTAAACGTCCAACTACTTTTCCGTCAGCATCAATAAGGTACCATTTTCTTTCTATTTCGCTAGCCTTTGGGCTATATGTAGTATTATTCATGGTAATACCAAAACCTCCATTCAAATTAAATTAACCATATTATTTGGGAGTAAGCCTCCGGGTTAGCCTACTTTTACCCATGCGTTAGATATTTTAATACATAAATGGCTTAAAGTCAACTATTTTTTAGTGTTTTTTGCTCTTTTTTACCCCAATTCCGAACTTTGGGCCGTCCTTCAAAAGTTCGCCGTTTTAATGGACGTTCTAAGGTCCAAATGGTATAATTTGCGTGAGGGGAAAGATGTTTATTTATAAACTTCTGCAGTAGGATTCAGTATATTATTAAAAAAAGCTTTGCAGATAGCCATAATATATATAATCTTGTCGTAATCGCTACGCGATTCTCAATTAGTTCTTTCCCCTCTTTTTTATAGGAGGAGCAATGTTTTTTGAAGATTTAGTAAGTATTTCAAAATGGAATGAGTTTTTAGATTATAAACTTAGTAAAGATTTTGTGTCTAAATCTGAAAAAAACTCTCTTTTTGACTTTATCACAAATAAACACTATCTTCCTATTTGTCAAAAAATTGTTTCAGGCAATTATGAGTTTTCAATTCCTAAAAAGCATCTTATTTCAAAAGGACACACTGGTAAAAAAAGAGTAGTTTATACATTCTCTGATTATGAAATGATTATTCTTAAATATATTTCGTATTTGTTATATGATTATGACTCTTTATTCTCTCCCAACTTATATTCATATAGAAAATCTAGTGGTGTTAAAGAAGCAATAAGAAATATTAGCACAATTAAAAATCTAAATAATATGTATGGCTATAAAGTTGATATTAAAAATTACTTTAATAGTATAAATTCGAAAATTCTTCTAGATAATTTAAAAGATGATATAAGCGATGCTAATTTATATAACTTACTTTATCACCTACTTTCAAATGATAATGCTATTTATAATGATGAAATAATTATCGAAAAGAAAGGTGCAATGGCAGGAGTGCCTATTTCAGCCTTTTTGGCGAACTATTACATCAAAGAGATTGATGAATACTTTTGGAATAAAAAGTTAGTTTATTTAAGATATGCTGATGACATTATTATCTTTTGTAATACAAAAGATGAACTAATTGAAAATCAGCAAATATTATTAAAACTTATTAAAAAATACAATCTTGATATTAATGTAGATAAAGAATACTTTTTTGAGCCTCAAGATGAGTGGGAATTTTTAGGCTTTAGTTTTTGTGGCAAAAAAATAGATATTTCAAAAAATTCTTTAAGAAAGATTAAAGCAAAAATAAGAAGAAGTGCGAGAGGCATTAGAAGATGGATGATTAAAAAAGATGCTGATTATAAAGTAGCTTTGAAAGCTATGAATAGAAAATACAATCGAAAGTTCTATGGGAAACAAAACAAAGAGGAACTATCTTGGAAATACTGGTTCTTCCCTACAATAAACACTTCTAAACGTTTAAAAATAGTAGATAATTATATGCAAGAAAATCTTAGATATATAGCTACAGGAAAGCATAATAAAAGGAACTACAATGTAGCTCCTTATGAATTATTGAAAGAATGTAATTATAAACCTTTGGTAAGTGAGTATTATAAAATGTTATCTCTTAATATGAAAAACAATGTTTAATCCACTAATATCGTCTTGATCAACTATTATATATGTATTTCCTTTATCAAAACGAACTTTTGTGTTTTGAACATAGCCTAGTTCTATAATTTTAGCTTTATAGTTTTCAACTTCTTGTTCTGTATAATCGTAGAAATCCATTGAACATCTTTTGTATTTTTCTGTTTCAATTGTTTTTAGATTGTTAGGAGCCTTATCAAATGTTGGAAATTCGCTATATTCAGCAGGAATTTCTTTTGTATTATTCTCTTTTCTAAAAGGGTTTGTTCCATCTTCACTAGAATTTTGTGCATTTTTAATAAACTCTTGTGCATTCTTTTCTAAATCTTGCATTCCTTCTGAAATGTTTTTTCCAAACTTTGCAAGATCATCTTTTACTCCACTTTTTTCAATTTCTTTTGAAATATCATTTGTTAATTTCTTTAAATCATCAAATAAACCCATAACAAACCTCCAAATATAGAATTCTACAAATCATATTTGTATTATACATATTATAGTTATATTTGTAAATTAAAAACGGATTCCATTTGGAATCCGTTTTAAGATATTACTTTTTAATGCCAACTATGGCATTAATATTTGTTATTTCATTAGGAACAAAATCAACTTCAACAATGTCTCCAACCTTGAAAAATGGCTGATTTTCATTGATTTTGATAGAAGCTCTATACACACCATTTTCTATTAAATAGTAATAATATGTTGTGCCATCTATAACAACTTCATGAATTTCAGAAATCTCAGCTTTTATAGTTGAGACATTTTCCAAGTCTGATTCAATAGAAATGTAGCTACTTTCCATACCAAGAGCTTTCATATACCCAACAAGTGTTTCTGCAAAAGTATTTCCAACATACGCCTGTTTATAATCACTGTAATTAACCAGTGCATATCTTTGAATAAGTCCAGCTTTGTCTTTCATATTCATAAGATATGTTGGTGTGCCATTTACATTAATCATAAATGGGTATGTCGCCTGATAACCCATGTTTTGGATTAGCCCTTCTGAAACGCCTTGCGCAGACGACTCTTCAGCACCAGCAGTATTGTAAAATACGTATTTACCGGTAGAAGGATTGATGCACAGAAAACCTACATTACTTTCCGTGCGATTGGCGGGTGTAACACCAGTGAAAAAGACTACTTCTCCTTTAGAATTCAAGAAACTGCTGTAACCATAAAAGTATGGTTCTACATTTTCTGGCTTACTATTTTTTCTCACTTGCTCGGCATACTCATATGTGGTTCTAACAACCCCAGTTTTACTGGCATTTATAACACCATTAACATATTCATACTTCCAATAAATCATCTTCATAAGATGTTTGAGACTTACCACATGGTCAATCCACTCGGGTTTTTCATTGATTGAATAAAGCTCCATTTCTCCTGTACATGCATCCACAAGTACAAAAGATTCTACTGAACATGCACCCCATAAACCAGCATGTGGAGTAAAAATGGAAGCTACCCAATAAGGCTTTCCATTCTCATTTATTTCGAATGAGAAATCGTCAAAAACAAGACCGGGGTACTGACTCCGAATATGTCGCTTAAGGTCATTTCCAAAAAAGGCGGAGGGACTGTATTTGATAGGTTCTGAAGTTTCAACAAATTTTGCTTCAAGAGACTCCGAATCTACCAAAACATATCCAGGAATGCCTGTCGACTTTGCTCTATTATACTTTAAAAATCCACCATACTGGAGAGAAGAAAGTCTATATTGTTTTCCATTATATACAATGAGACTATAGTCTTGACTAACTTCATACCAGGTCGCATTGGGAATATTTCCAAGTACTCTATCACCCAGTCTTCTTGCAGTATCTGCATCAAGCAGAATGTACTTAGAATCATTACTGATGTCTTGGAATTCCTCTTCAAAGTGCCCTTCCTCAACATTCGCAATTCTCTTAAAAGTTTCAATCTGAAACAGCGGATCGCTAATTACTCCAAAGAGTATAGAAAATACCAAAACAATTCCCGTGAAAATCCAAATTATAATATGAGCTTTTGTTATATCCCTACTACGATAGTAACTTGATTCAAACACATCCGCTTCTATTAGCAACGCCAGAGAAAGTACACCAAGTGCAATTGAAAAAAATGCCCAAAAGCCAGGGCTTGCAAGGTTAAGTGCAGGCTTAGCCATATACCATGCAATCGCCGTGATAATCAGCCAAATTGTCAAGACGATTATGAAACTCTTCCGGGTACCTTTTTTCTGTTTTTTCATTTCGTTCCTCCTTATAATTTCGGACAAAAAAATGTACCTACAACAAACGTATTTTTGCAAGCGCATTATATCACGTCTTTTAAGTTATGTCAACCAAATGGCTTTTTATCTATCATTTATATGAATAAAAATGTACCTACAACTTTGTAGGTACATTGATTCCTATTGAATTATGTTAGTGAAGCTTCATATATCATATCGATTGCCTTACCAAGTTTCTCATCAAATTCCTCTTGTGTTTGATTTGCATTTAAATCTTCTAGAAGTGCTCTTGAAAAGCTTGCTATCATCTTTTCATTTTTAGCTAAATATTCGCAAGCAACATCTATAGTATAACCACCAGAAAGAGCAACTATTCTAACAACACATGGAAAATCATATAAGCTTAAATATTTATTTGCAATAGTAGGAATTGTAAATTTAAACATAATTAAATCTTCTTGATTCCATGTTTTTAGTTTTTCTTCAATTTTAGCTTTAAGTATGTCTTCACAAAGAGCCTTATCCTCTGCATTAATATCTACTTCTGGCTCTATGATTGGAACTAAGCCAGCATTACAAATTGTTCTAGCAAAATCAAATTGTTGATTTACTACATCTTCTATTCCTTTTTCGTCTGCTTTATATATAACGCTTCTCATCTTTGTTCCAAAAACATGTTTCTCATTTGCTTCTTTTAGTTGATCTCTTAGGTCTGGAATTTCTTTCATAAGCTTACAACCATTTGCTTCTTCTTGAAGTCCTTTATCAACTTTTAAAAATGATACAATATGTTTTTCGTTCCAAAGGTAGTCTGCAGTATATTCATCATCTACTTTTGACATCATTGTTTTGTAAAATAGTATGGCACCTAATATTTTATCGCTAGTAAATGCTTCACTTGTAAATACTCTTTTTCTCATTTCATGAATAAGATTAAACATTTCTTCTTCACCAGAGTACTTGTCTTGAGATATGCCATATCTTTCAAGTGTTTTAGCTGTTGAGCCACCGCTTTGGTCAAGTGCTGCAATAAAACCGCTTCTAAATCTAACTGCTTCTAATTTCTTTTCATCCATATTTTTTCCTCCTCAAACTGCTAATTATTCCGCAAATATTATACCAAATATTACTATCAAGTATTACTTTTTAACAAAAACTTAATAAAAAAAGTGCAAAATACCTGAAGATATTTTGCACTTTATAATTATATTAATTTTATTTCTATACCAACTACTCCAAATTGATTGATTTCTTCTAAAGAATAGTATTTTTGCATATCGTCTGGACTTGCTTCTTCATTTTCAAGATAGCCAAGTCTTGTTTTATCAAAGCTATTATATAATGAGGCAAAGTCTTTGCATACGTGCAAGTCAACAACTTCTGTTTTTATCGTTTGTCCTGTTTCAACATTTGAAAACTCAATTGTGTCACCTTTTTGAATCTTTTTGCGCTTATCATCATATAGTCGAATCTCAATATCCTTTTTTCCTGATTTAATCATATAAAAAGGATGCTCTCTTAAATGCATTGTATACTCCATTTTTTCCTCCATTTTCTTTTTGTAGCATTAATCATTTAATGCTTCGTTAACTATATGCTCAATTTCCTTCCACATTTCTTTGTTGTTATCATATGTAAGTTTTTCAGCAATTTCATCGATGCTATACCATTCGCAAATTTCTCTGTCTTTTTCTGCAATTTCTCCTTCAAATTCTCCACAATCTAGTGCCAAATACAAGTAAACTTCGACATTCTCTCCCCTTGGTGTTTGATACTTGTTAATGTAGATTGGATCATCTTTTAGTAGTTTAACTGCTCTCCCTGTCTCTTCAATTGTTTCTCTAATCGCGCAGTCTTTAACTGTTTCGCCCTCTTCCATATGACCTTTTGCAAATGAATAATCATTAAGCGAAGGCCTATAAATTAAGGCAACTTTTTTAGTTTCTTTGTTGATTAATACACTTCCGCCTTTTAAAGTTGGCATTTCATATCTCCTCTCAACATTATTTTATCACAATCGAATTATACTATACTTAGGGCAATAAAACAATAAAAAAACACCCTTTCATTTTATAGAAAGAGTGTTTTGGAAGTTAGAAAACCAGCGGATAGCCAGCAACTTCCAGTGCCTCCAAGGCGATGGCAATCACGAGGAGTACCACAAACACCATGAAGGCTTTTGTTTTTCTGGGACAGCATTTCAAGACCAAAGTCGTGATGGTCAAAGCAAAAGTTATTGCTCCCAACCACTTGTCCACGAAAATGGTGTAAATGATCTGAGCCCCAAGAACGGAAACAATACCCATAAACGGAAGAAGTCCGCTTATGTCTATCTTTTTCCGAATGAGAGTCAATAGTCCCAGAACTGCTCCGATAATAATCAGAGATACGATAGCACTTTGCGAAGAAATGGTAATTAACATTTCTCCTACCTCCTTTATAAAAATTTAAAATGCTACACTAATATTATACCACAAATTGACATAAAATTCAATTTTTAGGCCAATTTCCCCTTTTAGGGACGTTCCTTATTGGGGAAAAAACGCCCCAAAAAGGGACAGACCTTACTGAAAAGAAAAAACTCCCCAATAAGGAGTGTCCCTAAATGAGGAGAAAAATCCCCAATAAGGAGTGTCCCTAATTGGGGAGAAAATTCCCCAACAAGGAGCGTCCCTAATTGGGGAATTTTTTCTTAAAATAGCCGGCCTGCAAAGGTTTCAACGATTTGCAGGATAAAAATTGCTCCAAAAATGCCCATTAATATGTAAAATAGGCCTCTATGTTTGGCAACATTTTCTTTTCTATCCATCTCATATGAGATAATAATGTAGAGCATGCCCATGCATATAAATGCACTTACTCCTATGAGCGGATGAAACCAGCAAAATAGCACTTCGTATACAAAAAACAGTATTAAAGCAATAAGTGGCATCCATTTGTTAAAGTCAAAATCTAAAATTGATGCTAGCACGAGTACAATGCAACTAATAAACAAAACCTTAAGTAACATATGCTCTCCTCCTTGTTGTTTTTGGCTGTTTTTAGGTGTTTTATACTAGTTCATGCTTAATAAAGTGAACAAAATGATAATTAACTAAAGTATTGATATTTTACCACAAATTTACATAATTGTCTACAAATATTAATATTTCATTAAGATTTAGTGTCCAATGTTTATTTTTGCCTATTTATAAGGTAATTTATTAAGTGAGTTGTGCTCATTTAAGCCTCTTTTGGCTTTTTTATATATAGGAGATTAAATGTATGACAAAAGTTAAACTAATTCTAGCTTTGATAGTTGCTATATTTACAGTGATGAGTTCTACAATATATCTTGGAACAAATATTGTAAGAAATTATGATTTTGCCAATGAAAGCATAGTTGATTATTCATATAGTGAAATCGAGCAAGAAGTAATTGAAGAAAAATATAATAATGAAGAAATAATAGCTGATGAACCATCTGA
Source organism: uncultured Clostridia bacterium (assembly GCA_947164995.1). Lineage (GTDB taxonomy): Bacteria > Bacillota > Clostridia > TANB77 > UBA1234 > RGIG6105. The sequence continues at coordinate 24,367 of CAMUYU010000009.1, read as the reverse complement.
AGATGGATCTTATGGTGAAGCAATAATAGAAGAACCAGAAGAACTTCCTACTCCTATTCCAGAACCTATAGTAAAAAAATTAGAACCAGTTACTCCAAAAACTAATAATACTACTAAAAAGGTAACTACTCCACAGTCTACAAAAGTTGCAAGTTCTATGCCTTATTATATTAAGATTAATAATTCACAAAATGTTATTACCATATATACTAAGGATTCTGAAGGAAACTACACTGTTCCTTACAAGGCAATGGTTTGCTCAACTGGAACCGCTACTCCAAAAGCAGGAAGTAAATATAAAATCACTACTTATAGAAGAGAATGGAATGGTTTAAAAGGAAACGTTTATGGTCAGTATGCTGTTCAAATTGTTGGGAACATTTTATTCCACTCTGTTCCATATACTGCAAAAAATAAATCTTCACTTGAATATTGGGAATATGACAAACTTGGCACAAAGGCTTCTATGGGTTGTATAAGACTTGCAGTAGCTGATGCAAAATGGATTTATGATAATGTTGGTGCAGGAACATGGGTTGAATTTTATGATGATAGTAGTAATCCTGGTCCGTTAGGAAAGCCTACTGCTAAAAAGATTTCAGATAATGAAGAATGCAGAAATTGGGATCCAACAGATTACGTTCCTGAAAATCCATGGTACTTAGAAAAAGAAGAACTAGTTGAAGAAATCGAAAACACAGAACCTGTTATACCAGTTGAAACGGCTGAAGTTATAGACTTAAGTGGAGATATTTCTGGCGATTCAATTACATCCACAGTAAAAGAACCAATTATAGAAACTCCCGTACTTGCTCCAATTGAGCCAGTAGATTCTGGTGAAAATATTGTTGTAGAAGAAGTTGAAGTTCAAGAAACTCCTTCTAAAGTAGTTGAAGATTTATTTACAGAAATAGTTATTGAAACTGAAAAAAGTGGCGAATAATCGCCACTTTTTATTTAGTCTTTAATCCACAAAGATAATGTGCAAGCATATCCACCCTAATAGAATTTTGTCCACTATAAATAAAAAATTCTTCTACAACGGTATTTTCTCTTCCACTACTTTCTTTCACATTTTTGCACATTTCAAAATCTTGAATAATGTCATCATACCTTCGATTTAATTCATTTACTAAATCTTCATATGTGAAATCTTTTTCATAGTATTCTCTACTTGTCTTTTCTCTATACTTCTCATATACATTTTTTCCATTTAGAAATAATTCGTAATCTACATTGTCAAATCTTTTCTTTTTCTTGTACTTATCAAATTGTGAAGAAACATTTCTAATACCATATTCTAAGTACCTAACATCATCCGTATAATTTGATATTACATTTGCAGCATATTCTTGCCAATGGTCTGAAGAGTTATCGTAATGATTATCTATGTAGTAGTCCATTGCTTTCTTTGCAGTTTCCAAATATTTTTCTTCTTTTGTAATTCCATATACTTTGCACAAGCCAAGTACTGCTTCTCCATCATAATAAATCATAGTTTCTTCACTGTTTGGTCTATAAGAATTAATATCAAAGTAATGATAAAAACCACCAAACTTTTTTTGCATAGAAAGAATACCATTTGCAACTTTTATCGTTACATCATGATAGGTGTTATCTTTATATGCTTCTTCAAATCTTGAAAAAGCGACAACTGACATTCCGCAAGCTCCAAGCTTTATATTGTTTTCTTCTCCATCAATAACATATGCCGTTTCTTCATCTTTATACACTATTTGTGAAACAATAAAATCAAGAACACTCTTCATTTGTGTTTTATTATTTTCCAATTGATTTGTTCTTTCATAATAATCAATTAGTGCCCATGTACTTAGTGCATGTCTTAAAATATTATATCCATTTCGCTTGGCATGATTTTGAATATAATAATCATATATGAATGTTCCATCATCATTAACTAAACTAGAAAGTTGATTTGCAAATTCAATTTCGATTTTTTCTAAAGTATACGGCTCTTCAATTTTTGATTTGTTAATTATAGGAGTTTTAATAAATAAAACTCCTATAACAACAATTATTAAAAGTATAGATACGCATGCTAGTATTTTCTTCATAAATACCTCTTACCTTTTAATACTTAATTAAATCTACTATTTCTTTTTTATCTGTTGTAAGTAGGACACCAGTTTCTTTTTGTTCACCTGAATTTACAACTTTTACTTGATACTTAATAGTTACAACATCCGGCGTAGAATAATTATCACCATAATAATTATTAAATCTAAATGAAATCTTTTGTCCATCTCTGTCATTATAGTAAATACTCTTTGAAGATTGATTTTCAAGGATTTCAATAAATGTCAAATTATTAGGAAGAACATCATAAATTAGATAGCTTTCATTACCCCTTGCTATATTTAATTGTTTAGCATTTATCGTAATAGTAACAGTTACAATATCACCTACACTAATTTTAGATGTATCATAATTTTTAGTGATTAAACCTTTTTCTTCAAACTTGTCTACTTCAACATCTTTATAATCTTCAAGCCAAAAATCAAGATTATCTGACTTATCAAAAATATAATATTTTGATGCGTTTGTTAGGAACTTTCTTGTTAATCCTATATTTTTTACTTCAACATCTTCATTTACACCATCTGTATTTAACACTAATTTTCCTTCTTTGAAGTTTCTAGCAAGTTCATTTTCTATATAATATAACTTCATATAGTTAAGATGATCAGGTTGCTCTGCATATGTATTTTTGTAATCATTGTATAGCTTTATTCTTTCGTTGCTATTAATCTTGATTGCAAGTGTTGTTAGAAGTTCATACTCATACATATCATCTTTAGAAGAAATATGTGATTTAACAAAATCATATATTTCTGTAGCACTTTCATAATCTCCCATTTCAGCAAATGCAAGTGCAACAAATAATACTTTTTCCTTTGAGTTGGCTAATCTAGAAATTTCATCTTGTTCTATTAGTTCTGCTTTTCTATTTTTTAGTTCTTTTAGAACTGGTTCCGAATAACATGCCCTTGCCCATAGCTCTGCTTCTTCGCCTTTTTCCGCTCTAATGAATTCATATGCTCTTCCTAAAAGAATAGTTTCATTTGTATATGAATTTTTGAATCTTACTCCCTTGGTAGCAATATTACGAAGTAATAATTCAACATCATATTCAGAATCATCCATTAATTTATAAAGCTGTCCTTCTTCATAAAAATTCTTTTTAACATTTCTAAACTTAGCAGTTAATAACATATTGTATATGTCATTTGCAACTCCGCTTAAAATTTTATTATCATATCTTATATCAGTAAAACCATTATTCTTTAGAGCCATCAAATCATCTAATATTTTACTTACATCTTTATTAACTACTAAAAGAGTGGCTTGAGGACTGTATACAGCGATTCTATCACCATTATTAAATTCTTTCTTTTCTCTATAAGAAACACTAAATAATGTCTTCTTTACTTCAATTGTTTTAACGATAGAATCTTTATGTCCTTCATACTCACTAGATAATTTGATTTTATAAAATCCTTTTGGCAATCCTTCTTTTATTTTGTATGAAGATACCTTTCCAATTGCTAAATCGATTTCACCTGTTTCTAAAATATTATCTTCCATATCCAAAATAGAAACAGTTGCTTTAGCTGTTTTTCCAACATAATTTTTGCCAATTGCTTTAACATTAAATGCAAACTTTTCATTTTCAACATAGTAAGATTTATTCGAAATATCTACGTAAAAATCTTTTGTCACAACTAAAGTTTTAATATCTGAATTTGCTCTGTAATCTTCTGAAATAGCTTGAGTAGTAATTGTCCATTCTGTGATATTATCTGGAAGTTGAACTTTAATAGTAGCATTACCATTAACATCTGTTATAACATTTTCAAATAAAGCGGTTGTAAGAAGTTTGTTTCTTTCTCCATCTCCGTCACCGCCTCCGCCTCCACCACCTTCATAAATGTGGTATTCAATGTAATTATAGGCATGAGAATTTCTTTCTTTTAATCTAAAATTATATGGATTTTTCAAAGTTCTTTTTATATAAATACTGGTAAGACCATTTTCATCAAGATACCCTGTATCTACTGCGGATAAATTAACACCACTTGAAATGCCTTTACCATCACAAGAAGTTTTTATTGTAATTGTTGCCTCATCACCTGGTTTATAGACTTCTTTATCAAATGTAACTTTTAAATCTAAGTTTAAATTATCTCTTTGTATTTCTTCATTATTAGAACTTCTTCCGCCCAAAACATTTCTAATTTCTCTTTCTGACAAATCTTCATATGCATAATATATATTTGAAAAGCCTAAACTATATGCTTTTTCGCCATCATATACTACTACATAGAATGAAACATTTGCACCCATCTTTACATTATAAGTAAACTTTATTGGTGCATTTTTAGATTTTAATATTTCGACCCCTCTTCCAGAAATCATCAAAGCATACATTTCTATTCCAGAATAATCATTTATTCCTTGCAATGTAGTATTGTTTCTCACTTCGCTATAGTAGTCATCGTATTCATCATAATAATAATCATTATAATAATAACCATCATAATAGTATTCGTCATAATCCGAATAATATGATTCATCTTTAGACTTAATAAGTCTTAGTTCAACTTCATCACCAAAGTTTGGTGATTGGTTTGATACTAATAATTCATACATTGGTATATCATTATCTTTTGTACGCTTATCTTTTTCTTCAATCGGTGCTTCAATTAGTTCACCAGAATCAGTTTGAGCAACTATTTCAACTGGCTTAATAGAAGTTGTTTTCTTTTCATCCCACATATCATAGCCATATACAGTATATTCATTATCACTTTGACTAAACAAAAGGTTTACTCCTAAATCCGACTTAATATAAGCAAAAAAACGATAATAACCTTTTTCGTTTATACCATCAGACCAATTTTTCAAATTAAGTGTAGCTTTTCCATCAACCGGTTTTATAGTAAATGTTTTGTTATATTCGTTATGAAAATCATATACACTCTTGTATTGTTTTTTCTCCGTTTTTGTATATTCATCATAGTATGTTTTTTCAACTATTCTATGTACACTCTTAGCTGATGCTACAACATATATTTCATCATCGGCTACTATGTCTTTATCTAAAACATTAAACTCTCTAAAATCTACACTATATTCTCCACTTTCTTTGTTATAGTTAACAAACATATTTGCATCGTTTTTATATGGATAAACTGTATAATTAAGATATTCATATCCACCATCTAGCAAAGAATTTTCTACTCTAATATTTAAACGCTCACTATCTGTTGTTGATGGCGTATCTTTTAAATTAAAATCAATTCTTCCAGTTCCATTTCCATCTAAATCAGTTGTAATAGTATTTGAAACAGTATTTAGAAAGCTATTAGATCTAGAATCTGGTACACTTACGTTAAAATCTGTATTTGCTAAAGGAACCCCGTCGTATGTATTAGCTGAAATTGAAATGTTTGAACTATTTCCTACTATTATTCTATTTCCATCTCTTTCAATGTCTATTACATATTCTCTTGTACTATAATCTTCAATTCTTAAATATCTGCTATCTATTAAATAGCCATCTATGTATATACTTGCTTCAACATATGAACCAGGATTTACTTCGTTTAGTTCATATTGATAGGTAAAGCATCCCATTTTATTAAGTTTTAACTTTTCATCAACAAGTAATTGACTATTAACTTCAATTTCAATTGTTGCTTCTTTCAAACCATAAACTCTATTTCTTGCATAACCCCAAAAATTAATAGTTTCTCCAACTCTATAAACTGGTCTATCGTGATATAAATAACCATTATTAAATCTAGTTACTACTGTATTATCTTTTGAATTACGCAAGTCATAATAACCTATTTCATATAAATCCTTTGTTATATCTAATACTAAATTTTCAGAGCTATCGCTTCTAACTTCTAAATAATCATACTCATTAGGTTCTCCAACTTTTCCAAGAGCATTTTCAACATACAATACTCCGTCTTTATCTACTTTTCCGATTGAAATATCATTAATATAAACTCTTGCATCTTTAGCATTTTTTACAACTATAAATGCTTCTTTAGTATCAGAGAAACTTGCACTAACTATTGTATTATTAATTTGGAATGGTTTGTAATCATAGTCTTCTCCAACTCTTGCAACAATTACATAGTACCCCTCTTTTTCACTCGAAAAATCGGTTTGAATTGTGTTTTCTTTTAAAACATCTTCCCATGGATTTTCTACATCTTTATAAACTAAATTGTCGTTAAATAGCTTTCCTGTAGTAATTTGAGTATAGTTCTTATTATCCCATAAAGATTCTGCATCTGTGTGTAAAATTTTTAAGTATTCCTTTTCATTGCTAAGATTAAATATTTTATATTCATTTGAAGATATATCAAAAGAAGAATCATTTTTATTAAGGTATACTAATAATGAAATATCAAAAGAAATTTTTTCACCTGTTTTAAATGCATTTTCAGATTGAATAATGACATTGTCTATTTTACTTTTTCTACTATTTGGTTCGTCGTTATAATCGGAACTATTATTACCACCATTATTACTATATTTGCTTGCCTCTACATGAAAAGACCATGCGTGGTCTTCATCCATTTTATTTCCATATATATCATGCATTCCTTTGTGTACAGTAACAGTGTATTCTTTATCATATTCAAAATTATCATTAGAATGTCTAAAATAATAATATGATCCGCTCTTTTCCCAATAGCCCGGAATGGCTGGTTCTACAGAAACATAATCGCTAATATTTTCAATTGGTGTAAAGTTTAAAGAAAAATCCGGACAACCATTTGCCGTACTCAAAACTTCGCTTGGATAAGAATTTTTAACTGTTAATCTTTTTTCAGTTTGGAAAGCCCACTTATTAGTGCCATCTTCTGTCTTTTCGATAACATTATAAACAGCACCTTCATCTAGCTTATCGATAACTTTCAAGGCATAATTTTTTTTATCTATTTTATTAATTTCGCTTTTAATTTCATTATATGAAGGTGATAACTCATTCTTCTCGATAGAAAATGTATTTTTTACATATTCTTCTGTTACCTCATCTGCAAAAGCAATTGTAAATACAACATCTTTAGTTGGAATAACACCATCTACTTCTGCTTCATTATTTACTATAGCTTTTACATGATTCATAGAAGTTGAAGAATCTCTAATATCGCTAAATTTTGCACCCAAATCGTTATAAAACTTTATAAGTTGCGTGTGCATAAAAAACCATGCCGTAGAAATTACAATTAATGAAATAACTAAAATTATTATTATTAGACCTTTAACTGATTTCATTTTATCCTCCGTTTGATATCAAGACTAATCATCTTTAAAATTATTTAGAATAACGCATAAATTTCCAAATTTATTTTATAATTAATAGTGCTTTTTTTCAATTATTCAGCATGTTTGTTAATATAAAATTAATAATTATTTGCATAAAAAAAGAAAGGTTATAAAACCTTTCCATCTTTTACTTCTAAAAATATTGTAACTGGTCCATCGTTTACTAAATCAATCTGCATATATGCACCAAATACTCCAGTTACCACTTTGTTTTTTGTTAAACCTTTACAATATTCAACAAATTTTTCATATAAAGGAATTGCTTGCTCTGGCCTTGCAGCATCTACAAATGCAGGCCTATTACCATGATGACAATCTGCATATAAAGTAAATTGAGAAACTATTTGTAGTTCTCCATCTACTGCATTAAGTGCAAGATTCATCTTTTCATTTTCATCTTCAAACACTCTTAAATTTACAATTTTTTCTGCTAAAACTTTTGCATCATTTTCAGTATCTGTTGGTGTTATTCCAATTAATACCATAAATCCTTTATCTATTTTAGAATATTCTTCACCATCAATAGATAGTGTTGAACTCTTAACTCTTTGTACTATTGCTCTCATTATTCATCCTCTTCCTGTTCTTCTTTTTGTTCTTCTCCCTTTTTATATCTGTTTTTGAAAACTTGACTAATTACTTTTCTTCTAGTTTCAACCTCGTCCATTACAACAAACATAGAAAGTGACACTGCTAATCCTAGGAAGTTAAAAACTCTGTGAATTACAATGTTTTTAATCCAATCAGGGTACGCAAGATGAAGCCCCAATATTAATAAAAAATAAAATACTGGAACTAAGCATATTTTAGACTTTTTAGTTTTATAAGATGCAAACAATAATCCTGCTGTAATAAAATACCAAACTATAAATACCCACGGATTACTAAAATCAATAATCATAAGATTCAAATCCTTTTTTATTATTCTTCGTCAGGTTCGTCCCAATTGTGCCATACTTCAGAAACGTCGTCGTTGTCTTCTAGATTGTCTACTAAAAGACCCATTTTTCTAGAACTTTCTGCATCTAAAGCAACATAGTTTTGAGGAACCATTTTAACTTCTGCTTCAATAAATTCTATTCCTTTTGCTTCTAAGCCTTCTCTAACTTTTGAGAAATCTTCTGGAGCTGTAGTAATTTCATAGAATTCTTCATCAGGTTCAAAGTTATCTGCACCAAGTTCTAGTGCTTCCATCATTAAATCATCTTCTGAAAGCTTTGTTGAAGCCTTTTCAATTACTATTACGCCCTTTTTGTCAAACATCCATGAAACAGAACCTGTTGCACCTAAGTTTCCGCCAAATTTATCAAAAATATGACGTACATCTCCTGCTGTTCTATTTCTATTATCTGTAGTAGCTTCTACTATAATAGCAACTCCGTTAGGACCATATCCTTCATATACTACGTCTTCGTAATGAGCATTTGATCCTTCACCTGCTGCTCTTTTAATACTTCTTTCTATATTATCATTTGGCATGTTGTTTGCCTTACATTTTGCAATAACATCTCTTAATTTTGAGTTAGATACGGGGTCAGGGCCACCTTCTTTAACTGCTATTAAGATTTCTCTTCCAAGTTTTGTGAAAACTTTTCCTCTTGCAGCATCTGTTTTTCCTTTTTTAGCTGCAATATTATGCCATTTTGAATGTCCTGACATACCTCTTCCTCCTTAAATTTTTATATTTTATAAAGCTTATATATTTTATTACAAAATGGCGATTTTGTCAAAAAATAAGCCCTATTTTAGCTACTTTTTTTGCTAAAATAAGGCTATTTTTCAATAAAAATCCATTATTTTGTCGATTATTCCTCAATTTCCATAGTAGTGTTATCTATGGCTTTAGATTCTCCATTTCCCATTTCAAGCAAGAACTTCTTTTCTTTTTTTGCAATCATTTCTTCTGAAATCTTAGCATCTTTAATTCTGCCTTGTTCTTCATAATCATCTAAGAAATGATGAAATTCATCTCCTCTACGATAAGAAATAATAGTATCTAAATTTACGTTTTCAACACTTCTAAAAATATTAATATCGACTTTTGGATTAATTTTACGAAGGTTTGCAATCAAGTCTTTAACTTCTTTTCGCTTTGACTCGCCTTCTTTGTTATTTGTTTTTGTGTATTCTTCTGTAAATTTACAAGCGCATTGTAAAAACTCTAATCCATTTTTATTTTTCCAAGCAATTACATCTGCCTCATTTACAAAATACATTGGACGTATTAACTCCATTCCTTTGTGGAATGTACTATGAAGTTTTGGCATCATAGTTTGAAATTGCGAACCATAAAACATTCCCATAAGAACAGTTTCAATAACATCATCAAAATGGTGACCTAAGGCAATTTTGTTACAGCCTAATTCTCTTGCTTTTTTATACAAGTAACCTCTTCTCATGCGTGCACAAATATAGCAAGGATTATTCTCAATTCTTGTAACTACATTAAAAATATTTGTATCAAATATTTGAATTGGTACATTTAAAAGCTTGGCATTTTCAACTATCTTTTCTCTATTCTTTTCGTTATATCCTGGATTCATGCATAAATATACTACTTCAAAGTTCTTTATACCATGACGTTCAAGCTCTTGAAAACACTTTGCCATAAGCATAGAATCTTTTCCTCCAGAAATACAAACTGCAATCTTATCTCCATCTTCAATTAACTTATATTCGTTAATTGCTTGAATAAAGCGACTCCAGATAGGTTTTCTATATGTAGTTATTAGGCTTCTTTCAACCTCTTGATATTTTTCTAATTTTCTTTTTTCACCCATTTTGATAATTCCTTTTCATAAATTTTAATGGTGCTAAAATTTTATAAAAAAGCCCAAGTAGAAGTACTTGGGCAATCTTATTAAACTATGCAATTATTGTAATTCAACAACAGCACCAGCATCAACTAAAGCTTTTTGAAGAGCTTCAGCATCAGCTTTAGAAACTCCTTCTTTAACTGTCTTTGGAGCGCCATCAACTAATTCTTTAGCTTCTTTTAAGCCAAGACCTGTAGCTTCTCTAACAGCTTTGATAACAGCGATTTTGTTTCCGCCTGCTTCTTTTAAGATTACGTTAAATGTAGATTTTTCTGCAGCGCCAGCAGCGTCTCCAGCTCCAGCAGGTGCAGCTACAACTGCAGCAGCTGCTGCAGATACTCCAAATTTTTCTTCGATAGCTTTAACTAAGTCAGCTAATTCTAATACTGTAAGTTTTTCAACTTCAGCAACAATTTCTTCAATTTTCATGATATTATTCTCCTTTATTTTATTATATTTTTAATTGGTTGCAGTTAATAACTGCTTATAATGCTTATTACGCATTTTCTTCTTTTTGTTGTCTAACTTGATCAATAACAACTGCAAAGTTTCTGATATTTGCAAGTAATACTGTAGCAAGTTGTGTAAGAAGCATTTCTTTTGATGGAAGTTTAGCTAGTCTTTCAATTTCAGCAACTGAAATAACTTTTCCATCCATAACTCCGCCTTTGATTTTATAAAAATCAGATGTTTTAGCGTAGTTGTAAATAACTTTTGCAGGGTCTACGTAGTCATCATAGCTGAATGCTACTGCTGTAGGGCCTTCTAGTAAGCTCTCTAATTCATCTAACTTTGCTTCTTTTGCAGCAAATCTTAAAATTGAATTTTTAGCTACTTTATATTCTGTATTAGATTTTCTAAGGTCTGCTCTAACTTTTGTAACATCACTTACGTTGATTCCTCTGTAATCTGCTAAAATTACTAATTTTGATTTTTCAAACTTCTCTTTGTAAGCTTGAACTTCGTCTTTCTTTTTAGAAAGAACTTTTGCGTTTGCCATAAAGGTGCATCCTCCTTTCGTTTGGTTCTATATTAATTATTATTTTTTACAAATTAAAACTCCAATGCCCACGAGGACACTGGAGTTAGAATACTCTTTTTATGTGTTCCTCGATAGGATTTGTGCATTAAATGCAACCTATTGTCTTTGGATATTAATTATATTAACCTTTGATGTCAACTCCAGGACCCATTGTGCTTGCAACTGTGATGTTTTGAATATATGTTCCTTTTGCTGCAGCTGGTTTTGCTTTAACTATAGCTTCATATAAAGCTTCATAGTTTTCTATAAGTTTTTGTGCACCAAATGATGCTTTACCAATTGGGCAGTGAATGATGTTGTTTTTATCAAGTCTATACTCGATTTTACCAGCTTTAATTTCTTGAACTGCTTTTGCAACATCCATTGTAACTGTTCCTGATTTAGGGTTTGGCATTAAACCTTTTGGTCCTAATACTTTACCTAATCTACCAATGATACCCATCATATCTGGTGTAGCAACGATAACATCATAATCGAACCAATTTTCTTTTTCAATCTTTGGAATTAAATCTTCAGCTCCAACAAAGTCTGCTCCAGCAGCTTGTGCTTCGTCAGCTTTTGGTCCTCTAGCAAATACTAAAACTCTTTGAGTTTTACCCGTACCATGAGGAAGAACGATAACTCCTCTAACTTGTTGATCAGCATGCTTTGAATCAACACCTAGTTTGAAGTGAACTTCAATTGTTTCATCAAATTTTGCTTTTGGCATTTTTTCAACTAATTCAATAGCTGATTTTGCATCATATGTAGCGTTAGCATCAATCATCTTAACGCTATCTTGATACTTTTTACTTCTCTTTTTCATTTTGTTTCCTCCTTTGGTTTTAGCGACCGCTTTTTTAGCGTTCTCCCATTTTATTTATTATTCAGCTACTACAATACCCATAGATCTTGCAGTACCTTTAACCATGCTCATTGCAGCTTCTAATGATGCTGCGTTTAGGTCTGGCATTTTTTGTTTTGCGATTTTTTCGCAATCTTCTTTTGAAATTGTAGCAACCTTATCTTTGTTTGGTTTTGCACTACCTTTTTCAATTTTTGCTGCTTTTAATAATAAGTCTGCAACTGGTGGAACTTTTGTAATGAATGTGAATGACTTATCTTTATTAACAGTAATTACAACTGGGATAGTCATACCAGCTTGATCAGCTGTTCTATCATTGAATTCTTTAACGAATTGCATGATGTTGATACCACTACCACCTAATGCAGGTCCAACTGGTGGAGCTGGAGTAGCTTTACCAGCAGGAATTTGTAATTTTATAATTTTTACTTCATTTTCTGCGCCTTTAGCTGCCATTTATATTACTCCCTTTCATTTTTATATACATTATACTTTTTGTACTTGAGCAAAATCTAGCTCTACTGGAGTTTCTCTTCCAAACATAGAAACTAGTACTTTTACTTTTGCTTTTTCCATGTTGATTGACTCTACAACTCCAACAAATGATTCAAGTGGTCCATATACGACTTTAACTGTATCACCTGCTTCGTAGTCTATTTCTACAGGAGCTGTTTCAAAGCCCATCTTTCTAATTTCTTCTTCAGTAAGAGGTTCAGGTTTTCCACCGGCTCCAACGAACCCGGTAACTCCTCTAACATTTCTCACAACATACCAAGTTTCCTCTGTAAGAATCATCTTTACTAAAACATAGCCAGGGAAAACTTTTCCAAGTGTAGTTTTCTTTTTGCCATCTTTAATTTCAATTCTTTCTTCCATTGGAACAACTATCTCTTGAATCATGTCTTGCATATTTCTATTTTCAACGGCTCTTTCCAAAGTATCTTTAACTTTGTTTTCATAGCCTGAGTATGTATGTGCTACATACCATTTTGCTTGCTCTTGATTATTGTTATCATCTTGAGGCATGTTACTCCTCCTTTATAATAGAATTAAAATTATACGTTCTTTCCACTGATAAAATCCCAATATGCATTGTTAGCATTTTGGAAAACAATGTTTAGAATAACTAAAATAGCTGTAACTATTAATACAAATAGAATAACTGTACCTGTGCTTTTAACTGTTTGTGATTTTGTAGGCCAAACAACTTTTTTAAGTTCAGCACCCATGTTTGAGAAAAATGAACCTTTTTTAGCACTTACTTCAGGTTTATCTGACATTTTTATCACACCTTTTTATTAATTATTTTGTTTCTTTATGAACTGTATGTTTCTTGCAGAATTTGCAATACTTTTTCATCTCAAGTCTGTCAGGATCATTCTTTTTATTCTTTTTCTTGTCATAGTTTCTTTGATTGCATTCTGTGCAAGCAAGAGTAATTTTATCTCTCATTTTTTAACACCTCCGTATAGGATAAAGCTTGAAGTTCTAGGATTTTGATTAGAGATAGAAGCGCCCTTAAGACTTCACATATCTTAAGAAATCTAACCATAAAAAAAAGAACCTCTTGCGGTTTGCTAAGTTATTATAATACTCGCAAGGGTTCTTGTCAATTATTTTTTATGCTTTTTTGTGTATTTCTAGCACTTTTTTGTACATTTTTTCACAATCATTTGTCATCTTTTCAACTGAATAATATTTTTGAACAGTCTCGCGATTGTAAAAGCCTATTTTTTCAAGGCTTTCCGCACTTTTATTCATTAATTCGACTATATCTTTTTCAAGGGTTTGGGTATTTGGAAGTTCTAGTCCTCTACAACAAAAATTACTTTCAATACCACTTTGTAATTTAGATTCATCAAAAATGCCTATATATCCTTCATTTCCAGCGATAATAGTAGGTTTTTCTGCAGCCATAGCTTCTAGGGCAGCTCTACTAACACCAATAAATATTTTGCCTAATGCAGCAAATTTATTGATGTCTATTCTAGCTCCTGTAAGAGCAATTAGCTTTTTACCAAGTTTTTCGTTAATTTCATTAGCTTTTTGAGATATTTCATCGAAGCTATCTCCACCACCAACTATAATAATCTCTAAATTATCTAGCTTTTTATCTAAGTTTTCAGCTATTTCAATTAATTGCTTAGCAACTAATGCTCTCGAACTGTCTAATCTACTTATATATACGATTTTTTGACTATCTTCTTTTAATGAAAATTCTTCTAAAATATCTTTATAATCAATGTTCTTACTAAATTTATCAGTATCTATTCCGTTTACTGTAACTATAATATTATCTTCTGGAACTTTGTAATTTTTGATTAAGTAAGTCTTAATATCTTCACTTACTGCAACTGTTCCTTCACCCCAATTAGTCATAAGTTTTAAAAGTGGGGTAACTTTAAAAGTCCAATGCGCAGTAGTAACATATGGAAACTTCATCTTTTTTTGCAATAAACCTAAAACGAAAGAACTAATTCTAGTATGAGAATGTACTAATTCTATACCTTCTTTTTGTATTAGTTCCTTTAAAATCTTTTTAGATTTTAGCATATTTTTGAGATGTTTATTATGAAGTGGCACTTTAACAGTGTGAATTCCAAAAGCTTCTAACTCCTCATTGTACTTTCCTCCGTTAGAAGCCACCCACACTTCATTACCACGTTTTTTAAGTTCTTTAGATAATTCAAGAATATGGGTTTCGGCACCGCCGAATACCCATACTCATGGTAGCCATAAGAATTTTCATACGTTTCCCCTTTTTTTAAATAACGCAGAGATACTTTGCTATATTATAGTAACATTCCAAATCCTAATTGAAGAATTAGTACTAGAATTAATCCTGGAATTCCTAGAAGGCCAACGATTATAGCAGAGAAGATATTAATTGATACTGCAAGACCTATTGCCTTTAAAATCCATAATACTGCAAAACCAATTATGCCATTGATAAGAAGACTTATTAATAATTTAATTGGTTTTCCTATTATTTTTAATATTAATAATACTATACCTAAAACTACTACAAAAGATACTATTGAACCTACTGCCATATAAATGACCTCCCTCATTTTTTTATAAAGTTAGTTTATCATTATTTAATTTTTGTTTCAATAATTATTCCTCATATTCAAATTCCCAATCGAAAATTTGAACTATATCTCCATTTTTTACTCCTTGTCTTCTAAGCTCTGCATCAACACCGATTTTTCGTAAGTTTAAATGGAAATATGCAAGTGATTCATAATCTGAGAAATTAATTCTTCTCATTAATTCTTCAACTTGTTTTCCTTCTACAACAAATTTGCTTCCTTCTTTATATACTCTAAACCCTTCATCCTCATCTTCTAAAGTATAGTATGCAACGTCATCTGATACTTCAAATTCAACTTTAGGAATTGTTTGTAGCACTTCATATGCTCTATCAAAAAGTTCTTTTAGTCCCTCACCTGTAACTGCTGAAATTTTGAAAATTTCATATCCTTTTTCTTTTGCGGCTTTAGATAGTCTTTCAAAATTTTCATCATCTTGTGCAACATCAGATTTATTGGCAGCTACTATTTGTAGTTTTTTAGCTAATGCTTCACTATACTTTTCTAATTCAGAATTTATTTTATTAAAATCATCAACTGGATCTCTTCCCTCTGTTCCAGCAATATCTACAACATGAATTAAAATTCTTGTTCTTTCAACATGCCTTAAAAATTTATGCCCAAGTCCTACTCCTTCACTTGCACCTTCTATAAGTCCAGGTATGTCAGCCATTACAAAGCTTCCACCATTTTCTAATTTTACAACTCCAAGATTTGGGTCTATCGTTGTAAAATGATAATTTGCAATTTTAGGAGTTGCCGTTGTCATACGAGAAAGTAAAGTAGATTTTCCAACGTTTGGAAATCCTAAAAGTCCAACATCTGCAATTAGTTTTAACTCTAATATGATAGATTTTTCCTGACCTAATTCACCAGTTTCCGCAAAGTTAGGGATTTGGCGTGTTGCGGTTGCAAAGTGGCAATTTCCTTTTCCACCTTTTCCACCTTTTAGTATACACTCTACTTGATTTTCTTGACTTAAATCTGCAATTATTTTTCCTGTTTCTTCATCTTTAATAATTGTGCCTTGAGGAACTTTAATATATATGTCTTCGCCTTTTTTACCATTGCAACGCGAACCGCTTCCATTTTCTCCATTTCCAGCAACAAATTTTTTCTTGTATCTAAAATCAATTAAAGTGTTTAAACCTAAATCAACTTGAAAGAAAACACTTCCGCCTTTTCCTCCATCGCCACCATCAGGTCCACCATTTGCTATGTACTTTTCTCTTCTAAAAGATATTGCACCATTTCCACCTTTTCCAGAAATGATTACTATCTTTGCATAATCAATAAACATTTTTTACTCCTTTTAGTCTCCTTGTGCTCCTGAATAAGCAAAATAAATATTATTTGCTTCGTAAGTTTGAGCATCATCTCTATCTACTCTAACTTTTAAATCTAATTTTTGAGCAGCCTTTGCAAAAGGTTCAAACCTTACTTCACAAATTTCCATTCCTTTTGCATCAACGTCAAAAGATTCAACATCATCTACCAAAGCATACTTTTTGTAGCTTCTTGCATTTTGAACATAAACAAAACAATCAAAAAAATCTAAATGCAAAGGTGCATCTGTCTTATTTGTTAATCTAAAAACAATACTCGTTTCATCATCATAATGAATTAATGTATATGAGTTAAGTGTATATTTATCTTTATCTGACATTATTTTTATTTCTTCCATAAAACTATATTTGCCAAAATATAACACTTTTCTTTCTTTATCATATCCATCAATTCTTATAAATTTCATATCATCTTCATCACCAGATTTGGTATCAGAGCCAATGGTCATAAAAAGTGTTTCATCTTTTAACTCATAACCAAATGATTTAAATTCTTTATTAGATGGAAAGTTCTTTTCTAGGTATTTTTTTAAATATTCTTTATCTGGTAATAATTCATTACGATATTTTCTATTTAACATATCCCAAATTGTTTCTGTATCATGCTTGTTAATTAATTCTAAGACATAATCAATAACTTCATCAATTATTGTTCTTTGCTCTTGAGTTAAGTTTAGGTATTCATAGTTATATAGTTTAGAATCATATTTTCCAGTTATTTTACCTGATTCAATGGCAGCAATTTGTTTTTGTTTTTCTTTTTCTATTTTTGCTTGCTCTTTTCCAGGACTTACTCTACTTGTAATTCTAACAATAAAGATTATTAAAAATATAAGTACTATAACAACAACTGTTCCAATTAAAGCTTTTTTTACTTGTTCATCACTCATATAATACCCCTATCTTTTTGTAGAGGGCAGCAACCTTGCTACCCTCTATAAAATAAGTAATATTTAATATTTTTACTATCTAGTTGGTAATCCACCTGATCCACTCTGACTTGAACCATTATTATTACCACTATGTTGACCATAAGTGCCAGCATATTGAGTATAATAATCAATAGCAGCATTAGCTCTTGTATACATATTACCTTCTTGGTCAAGAGGTCTTTCAAATCCATGAAGCCAAACTTCACTTGCACCAATACATTTTAACAATTCTTCGTCAGTAATGCCTGCTCCTGCTGGACATGCTCTACCAACTGCAAGAAGTGTATTTTCATCGCTGAAAATATCTGTTAAATATCTACCATTAAGACCGCTATACCAGCCATACTCATAGTAACCTTCAGGAGTCTCTCCAATTTCATGTTTTAAAAATTCCATTTGTCCTCTTGCATCAGAAACATCATAGCCATGTTCTCTCATCCAATTTATAAGATTTTCATGTCTATCCCCAGTCCACTGACAAAGACCATAGCCCCAACCACGAGCATACATATTTCCTCCAGCATTTAAATGTTCTGTATATTGTTCATCTGTAACTCCGAAGTTACCATTAGCTGTATTTTCTAAGTTATTAGATTGTAATCCAGATTCTGCAAGCATGTTTGCTAAGATACCAGCTGCAGCATACTCATTACCAAATATTTCAACTAAAATATCCCATAACTCACCAGGGTCAACAATTTCTAAGTGGCCGCCCATTCCGCCGCCACCGCCAGCACCAACTCTACCAGTACCCCAGCCCCAACCAAATGTATGGTTGAATCCGCCAGAGTAACTACCAAATTCCTCATCATAAGTACCATTAATTCTATAATTGTTGTCTGCAACAAATTCTATAAATTCTGGTGCTGAGAAATCTAAGTTTGTGTGCAATGGTTGTCCTTGATAATCTGGAGCATCGCCATCTCTTGTAATATAGTCTTCAACTGTTGGTGAAATATAATCATCTGCATCTTTTGGTTCTTTTAGATTATCTGCATTTGAGGCAAGTGCTAATTCTGGATTACCCAAAGAGAAGTTTCCTTGAGAATCTCTTGAAATATCAACTCCTGCTTGTTTATAAGCATAAATCGTTCTTGCAGGTGTGAAATATTCACTATCAAGAATTACATTTTTATTCTCTGCATGTTCTAATGCTTCGTCTGCTTTTTCTTGATACCAGAAAGGAGCAAAGAATGGATACATATATTTTGTAGGTGCGTTTGCATCATACTCTTCTCCGTCGCCTCTCTTAATACCTATATGTAAGTGAATTATATCTTGGCTTCTACCAGTAGAACCTTCATATCCTATGATAGAACCGGCTCCTAGGTACTCACCAACTTGTACTAATGGATAACGTTTCATATGACAATAATAGCTTATCATACCATCTTCGTGTGTCATTTCAATCCAGAAACCTTGTATAGCATCTCCTCCTAGGTTTCTAACAACACCAGGAGCAATTGCTCTAATTTCAGACCATTGAGCTTCTTTTTCTAAGTCTTTCTTTAATGTCTTCTCAGTTTCCTTACCAGTTTTATCTTTGGTTAGAAGTGCTTGTCTGTATGCCTGATAAGCATATACTGCTGGTGCGGTACCATTAATAGTATATGTTTGTGTTCCTAATGTAAGAGTAACTTGTGTTTCTCCAGTCTCATCAGTTAAACCTTTTGTGGCATCTTCCATAGTAAAGTTTGCAAGAATATCTTCAAATGGAGGAATACCAAATAGTTTTTGTGCATCTATAACACCTTTATCTTTATCCTCCTTTTTAGAAGGACCTTTAAGATATTGAGATGTATCGATATTATTTGTTCTTTGACCATCTACATACAAGAATGCATCTTTGGCACCCGCATCATATTTTGCGGTAATAATAGGGCCTTCTCTATCACCATCATTAACTTTGTATCCAAAGAAACTATAACCAAAAATCTTGCTTACATTGTCTCTATCTTCATCATCTTTCTTACTTTTACCATATACACTCTTATAGATTGATGCAGCTTTATCTCTACCATATAAGTCTGAGCCATGGTGAGCTTCATTAAAGCCTCCCCAGCCTTCACTGCTTCGAGCAAGTTCTTCACCGCCTGCCTCTGCTTTAACACCGATTGCATGCATAAGTCTTGAGTTTTGACCTCCAAATGGCCATAGTGCATACGCAGAGTGTACGTTTTGTCCAACTCTAGTTTCATCATATAAGTTGTAATCAACTATTTGCCAAGTAAATGTAGGAAGTCTACTACGCATCTTACCTTCTGTGGATGCTGTATCTGTGATGTCTGTTTCTTCTTTATCATAAATTTCGTCATCTTTTGTACAAATAATTCTATCCATCCAGAAAGCTGCTTCACAAGTTAATTCGTTGTAACCTAAAATCTCATCTGGAATGTATAAATATGTGTATGAATTTTCATTAATATATGCTTTATCTCCACTCTTAACGTTTTCTGCTTCCTCTCTAAGAAGTGGTTCAAATTCCCCATTTTCATCTTTAACACCTTTAGTGTATTGAATTAATGAGTTTAAATCTCTTATAGCATGATCGGCCGCACCTGTACCATTATTTCCAACTTGTTCCCACTCTGCTAAGATAAGCTTAATGTCGCCTTCTCTACCAGAGTTATCAGCACGAGCACTACCGAATATTGGAGCAAACAATTTACATCTCCATTTTAGCTTTTCATATTCTGATTTAATATTTTTTATACCTATTGCATCATCATTATCAGATACTAAGTATCTCCAATCATTTATATCTTTAAACTCACCTTTAATTATTTCAACGTTATGGAATTCTTTTTCTCCAGCCCAATAATTTGCTTTATATACAAACCAAGCTGGCATCTTTCTATCTACTACTCTTTGAGTAATTGATTGAACTGTAACTCTTGTAGGCATTACTACGTTGAATTGTGGATCAATATTATTTATTGTGTCCCAACCACACCAATAATCAGAATCGTTCCATCCAAAATTATCTGGTGGCGAAGACCAAACGCCTGGGTAATAAGTGAAATATGTTGTATAGTAATGCTCCATTACATCACGATACAACTGAGTTTGTTCTTTTATAATTGTAGGTATTTTTTCAACAGGGCTTAATCCTGTTTGTGCTACTAATACTTCATCAGGATTCATTTCTTGATAGTCCCAACAAGTATCTGTTTGATACATATACCATGCAATATTTTCCCATGTCTCCATAACAGGTTGGTCATCAGGCTTTGCTTCTTCTGGAGTACCATAACCATTATATAACTGACTTACTTGCCAAGCTCTTAATTTTTCTTCTGTACTCTTAATATAAAGAGGACATTCATCAGTAGTTTTTATAGGCTTTTGTAGTTTTTTAAGTACTAGGTAATTTCTTTCAGGAATTTTTGTTTCACCTTTTGCATGAGTAGTTGTTACTTTTGCATTTTCTACCCTAGCAACAGATTCTTCTGTATCTCTATCCATTGCTGCATTTTTAACAGGATCTGTTTGTCCTTCTTCTTTATACTTGTCTTCTCTTGGTGGAACCATTTGATCCACACTTTCAGTAAATTCTTCTCCTGACCTTACAATTGTGAAATTACGTTTATGATATATTTGATTCTTTTTAACGTAATCATACTTTTCGTTCATAAGAAAACTAAATACAACAGTATCTGGGACAAAACCATCTCTATCATCTTGTTCCGGAGCAACTTCTTTATACATTCTTTCTTCTTTACCGGTTCTGCCTCCACCTTTAAAGCTTTCTTTATATACTCCATCATAATAGTAATCTTCAACTTCATAGCTTGGTCCAGGACCTGTATATAATTTGCCCCAATATTGTGGTCCTTGTCCGTCAGTAATTTTTATTTCATAATCTAATCCTTCAAAAGCATCTGTTACAAGCCATGATTCATAACTCTTTTCATTTTCTCCAGTATTAGGATCTTTACTTGAATATTCCCAGTGCTTAAATGTAGTAGACTGTAATTCTCCTGATTCTATTTCACAGAAGCTATGGTCATTAGTATAACTACCTACTTCATTAGAAGCTATTTCTTTATCTCTAACTACATATCCGTAGTATTTATCACCTTCATGAAGAATAATAGCTGTACTCATAAGTCCATCTTTTATTTCATAAGAAACTCTAGAAGAAACAACTCTACAATCTGCATTTTCTACGTGCTCAACTTGCTGACCATTAACATATACTTCCGTATGTTTAAATGGATTGTTGCTAACTTTAACTTCTACACCTTCTGCACTACTTAGTCCATAGTGATTTAGGATAGTAGAGTTAACACCACCTTCATCCGAGCCTTTACAATAATAGTAGGCAAGTCCGTTTTCAGCACTAGTAGATGCAACAGATATATCATTGGTAGCCTCAATATCTCCGCCACCACCTTCACCTGCCATCGCACCTGTAACAGCTTCTATTAAACTATTTAATGTTTCTTCACCAAGGTTAGAATTTGAAGAATTTTCATGATGTCTAAATGCTAATCTAATATTATCTGCAACTTCATCAGACATGCTACCTGAAAAAGATTGCGCTGCTTTTGGTGCTTCTGTATTTACTTTGCTTTTATAATCTGCACCTCTTGAATCATACTTAGGAAGATACGAATCGTATTTTGTTTCTCCTTCTGCAGCATCTTCAAGAACTGGCTGTATAGCAAAGCTTCCATTTTTAAGTAAGCTTTGAGCTGTAGTATGTTCTGATACTTCTTTTGTATTTACACCAACTTCTTTTAATAACCAAAGTGAAGGTGATGTAGACTCGCCTGTTAAACAAGCATCATTATATATATCCATAATGTCATTTACTAAATCTTCTGCAACACTTCCTGTTTCTTCACTTTCACTTCCATCGTTCGTAAGAAGTCTCCAAGAAGAAAGTAAACTAGCATTTGGCAAAAATCTATCTAAAAGAACTCTAAGAGGGACATCATAGTTAACAAACATATCCCTTCTATAGTAGAATAAATTGTTTTCACTATAGTTTTGATTAACATCAAGATCTCTTCCATAAGGGCTATTATATTGTGTATCTGAAGATAAAATTGCAGCTGTATTAGCATCATTTAAAGGTCTAGACCAATATGTAGGATTAACGTGAGCAGCAATAAATCTTGAAGATTGCTTTTGTGTATTACCATCGCTAACTCCACCTTCTAGCTCATATCTAGATTCTGTGGCAGTAATTGGAATATCTTTTTCTCCTGTTACTTCATCTTCCATTTCTTGTATGTTGTATTCATCGCCATTATGTGCCATTGTTTTTTGAGCATAAGCAGTCTCCGGTCCATCATCTGGTGTATTTCCAAACTCAGTATTTGTATTCCATGTATTATTTTTAAATTCAACATCAATCTCTGATGTGTTAGAACTACTAGTAATGTCCTGATGTTCCATAAAATATCTTAAGTAAGTATCTCTTCTAGTTGCTCTAAAAATAGGAATTAAAGATTCAATCTGAGTATATTCATTTTTAAGAGGTCTATAATAGAGAGTATCTTGGGCTAGTTCCATTTTTTCATCGTGATTACCTGGAATGTGCTCTTCTGGCTTATGAGTGCCAAAATCCCCTTCTCTAAACTTATGGTCCTCATGACTTAGTGCTTTAGCTGCAAGATCATTCCATTGCTCCTTAGTAATATCTTGCCATTCTATTACACCTTCGTTTTGCTTTTCTAAAAGATAAACACCATGAGTTTCTATGTACTCTGCTTCATCCATTAAAACAGCATACTCAAAAGAATAATACTTCATCAACTGGTCTGCATTAACCATTGAATCATATCCACTATTTGACAAGTTTTGTAAAAACTCTGAGCTTCTATTATACTCATCGGTACCAAGCCCTGTATTATTTTTGAAAAGAATTTTTGCAACACTATCAAAAATAACTTCTCCAAGAATATATATAAAAACAAGTGTCAACGTAATCGCAACCAATTTCAGTACAACGATTCCAGCTCCTGTACGTAAAAAACTGATTGTCTTTTTTGCTCCACTCACGATTTTTTTGAATGATGATGCAGCACTTATTTGAACATCGTCTCCCAAAGCCATTTAAGACCAACTCCTCTGTTTATAATAATTTCATCTTAAACTGTTCTTTTAATTTCTTCCGTAAGAAAAAATAATCATATAAAATGATATACTACCGCAATTTTTATTGTACCATAATGGTTTTTTTTGCGCTACAAAAAATAAAAAAAAGATTATCAAAAATGATAATCTTTTTTATTTTATTTTAAACTTATTTTTGTTCGATAATTGAAACTTGTTTTTTATCTTTTCCAAGTCTTTCAAATTTAACGATACCATCTTTTAATGCAAATAGTGTATCGTCACTTCCGATACCAACATTTTTACCAGGATGTACCTTTGTACCTCTTTGTCTGTAAAGAATATTTCCTGCTAAAACAAATTGACCATCGGCTCTCTTAGCACCTAATCTTTTTCCTTCGGAATCACGACCATTTTTGGTGCTACCCATACCTTTCTTATGTGCCATTTATTTTCACTCCCTTCAATATACACAAATTTTAAAAACAATTAAGCTTCTTCTTCAGATTTGGCAGAAGCTTTTACACTAATTTTTTCAATTTTAACTTGTGTATAAGGTTGTCTGTGTCCTTGTTTTCTTCTTTCATTTTTCTTTGCTTTGTATTTGAAAACAACAATCTTTTTAGCTTTGCCTTGCTTAACAACTGTAGCTTCAACTTTAGCATTTTTAACTGTTGGTGTACCAACTTTAACTTTTCCGTCATCAGAAACTAGAAGAACTTGGTCAAATGTAACTTTTTCTCCTTCATTTGCTTCTAATTTTTCAACGAATACTAAATCTCCTTCAGCTACTTTGTATTGCTTACCGCATGCGTCGATAACAGCGTACATAGTAGCACCTCCTTTTCATATAAAACT
>CAMUYU010000008.1 GCA_947164995.1 uncultured Clostridia bacterium | reverse complement strand
TCGTTCAGATATGTATAAAAAAATAAAAAAGTTTTCTTTTGCTAATATAGATAAGTTTTCAACATCAAGTTTGGTTACTCGTATGACGATAGATGTAATGGAGATAAGGCAAGCTTTTCAGATGCTCTTACGTATAACAGTTAGGGCACCACTGCAATTTATTACTGCTATTATTATGGCATTTGTTATTTGCCCTGAACTTGCAAAGTACTTTTTAATAGTAGTACCTATACTTATTATTGGACTTGCTATTATTGCAGTTAAAGCATATCCTTGGTTCCATAAAGTATTTACTACATATGATGTTTTGAATTTAACAGTAGAAGAAAATGTTCGTTCAGTAAGAGAAGTAAAGTCATATAACTTACAAGATGATGAGATTAAAAAGTTTAATAATGTTTCAGGAAAGATTTTCCATTATCATTCAGTTGCAGAAAAAATAGTTGCATTAAATAGACCATTAATGCAATTTTGCATATATACTATTCTAATTATTATTGCATTTTTTGGTGCAAAATTAACTGTTCAAAATTACATGACAACAGGTGAACTTCAATCTTTAATAACTTATGCACTTCAAATATTAATGTCACTTATGATGATGTCTATGGTAATTGTTATGCTGACACTTGCAAAGGTCGCTGCAGATAGAGTAATGGAAGTTTTAGAAGAAGAACCAACTATTAAAAACCCAGAAAATCCTATTACAAGCGTTAAGGATGGAAGTGTTTTACTAAAAGATGTTAACTTTAGTTATGCAAATGATATGGAAAAACTTTCATTAAAGAACGTAAATCTAGATATTAAATCTGGAGAAACAATAGGAATAATCGGTGGAACGGGTAGTAGTAAATCGACACTTGTCCAATTGATTCCAAGGCTATATGATGTTACATCGGGTTCGATTGAAGTTGGTGGAGAAGATGTAAGAAACTATGACTTAAAAACATTAAGAGATAGTGTAGCTATGGTGCTTCAAAAAAATGTTTTGTTTTCAGGCACTATAAAAGAAAACCTTAAATGGGGAAAAGCAAATGCTACAGATGAAGAAATTGTAAAAGCATGCCAGCTTGCAAGAGCTGATGAATTTATAAATAATTTTCCGGATAAATACGATACACGTATCGAACAAGGTGGTACAAATGTATCCGGAGGTCAGCGTCAAAGACTATGTATTGCGAGAGCATTACTAAAAAAACCAAAGATATTGATCTTAGATGATTCAACTTCTGCGGTTGATACCAAAACAGATAGTGAGATTAGGAGAGCATTTAAGGAAGATATTCCTAATGTAACTAAATTTATAATTGCACAAAGAATCGCTTCTGTTGAAGATGCCGATAAAGTCATCGTGATGGATGATGGAGAAGTAGTAGATTTTGGAACACCAGAAGAATTGTTAAAGACTTCAAAGATTTATAAAGAAGTTTATGAATCTCAAGTAAATGGAAAATAATTGGTTTAGATTGAAAGGATAAAACAAAATGGCAGAAGAAAATAGAAGAGTGCCACAAGATAGAGCTTCAAAAGCAGTAGCAAGAGGCCAAAAGCTCAAGATTGATAAAGGCACATTTTTGAAGTTAATAAAAAGAATAATTCTTCCACATAAATTTGCATGGTTTGTTGTGTGTGCCCTTATTTTAGTGAGTGCAATTTGTGATGTTCAAAGTTCTCTTTTTATTGGAAAAGTTATAGACAATAAAATAGTACCTGTAATAGATAAGTATGTAAGAAAAACAGAACAAGTAGACAAAGATGTATATCTAGAAATAGTTGAGATTGATGGAGAAGAAGCGACGCTTTATACTTCTTATAACACGAATGATATTGTTAACGTATCAAAAGAAGATATGAACGAATTGGAAAAAAGTGTTTGGGAATATGTTAGCGAAATTGCAATTATATTTGGTATAGCTATTTTAAGCACATATTTATATAACAGAGTTATGATATATATTTCGCAAGGTGTTCAAAAAGAGATTCGAAATGAAATGTTTGCAAAAATGCAAAGCCTTCCTATTAAGTATTTCGATACTAATTCTCATGGAGATATCATGAGTAGATACACTAATGATATTGATACATTAAATCAAATGATTTCGCAAAGTATGCCTCAGTTTATTTCTACTGTTGTTACAGTTGTTACAGTTTTAATTTCAATGTTTAGAATTAACTCGGGTCTAACAATATTTGCACTAGTATTAATTGTTTTATTGATGTCTACTACTAAGAGATTTGCAAGCTTAGCAAGTAAATACTCCGTAAAGCAACAAAATGATTTAGGTGCAATTAATGGTTTCGCCGAAGAAATGATTCATGGACAAAAAGTTATTAAAGTATTTACTCATGAAGATAAGTCTATTGAAGATTTTGAAAAACTTAATGATGAACTATATGATTCATCTGTAAAGGCCAATACGTTTGCAAATATATTGATGCCAATTATGGGCAAAATGTCTAGACTACAATATGTAATCATTGCAATTGCAGGTGGCCTTTTAGCAATAAGAACAAAAGCACTATCTATTGGTAATTTAGTTGCTTTCTTACAACTTTCTGAAAGACTTGGAATGCCAATCAATCAAATTACTCAAGAATTTGCTTCGATTGTTTTAGCTTTAGCTGGCGCAAAGAGAGTATTTAATTTAATAGAAGAAACTCCAGAGGAAGATAATGGAGTTGTTACATTAGTGAATTTAGATGATAATGGAAACGAGATAGATACTCTTTCTAAGAATTGGTCTTGGAAAGTTCCAACTTCTCTAATTAAAAGCAATGATAAATATGTTGAATTAAGAGAAAAGTATGAAACATTAGGTACAAACAAGGAATACATTTATATTCCTGTTGCAGGCTTCATAGAACTAGTTGATGTAACTTTTGGATATGAAGAAAATAAAACTGTATTACATGATATTTCTTTATATGCAAAGCCAGGACAAAAGATAGCCTTTGTTGGTGCTACAGGTGCAGGAAAAACTACAATCACGAATCTAATCAATCGTTTTTACGATATTCAAGAAGGATTTATTAAATATGATGGCTTAGATATCATGGATATTAAAAAGGAATCATTAAGAAAATCTTTAGGAATGGTTCTTCAAGAAACAAACCTTTATACTGGAACTATAATGGAGAATATCCGTTATGGTAGACCAGAAGCTACTGATGAAGAAGTAATTGCAGCTGCTAAACTTGCAAATGCACATGGATTTATTAAAAGACTTCCTGAAGGATATAATACCATGCTTACCGAAAATGGTTCTCAACTTTCACAAGGCCAAAGACAGCTTATATCTATTGCTAGAGCGGCTGTTGCCAATCCACCTGTTATGGTACTTGATGAAGCTACAAGTTCAATAGATACTCGTACTGAAAAAATTGTTCAAGATGGAATGGATAAACTTATGGATGGCAGAACCGTTTTAGTAATTGCACATCGTCTTTCAACAGTTAGAAATGCTAAAGCTATTATGGTTTTAGACCATGGAAATATTATAGAAAGAGGAGAGCATGAATTCTTGCTAGAGCAAAAGGGAACATACTATAGATTATATACCGGTGCATTTGAACTAGAATAGAAATATGATTGTTTGCGAAACTGTGTGATTTATATCACACAGTTTTTTGTAACATAAAGTTAATTTGCATTTAATAATATGCAATAGTAAAATGTTATTAGTGAAAGTAGATTTGCGAAAGACAAGGAGATTATTATGGACGAAAATTCAAATTTCATAGATCCTGGTTATGTGGATCCTAGCTTACTAGAATCTTATTCAGAAGAACCAACAGGTTCAGTAGATATGTATGGAACTGTTGCTGGCAATACAGAAGATTTTGTAGCTAATGATATGGAATCTGCTCAAAGAAAAATTGATAAAGTATTTGAGGAAGCAATTCAAAGAGAAGCATCAGATATTCACTTTATAGTTGGGTGCCCTCCATTAATAAGAGTTTCAAAAGAACTTATGTCTATGGATGGCTACAATACATTACAAGCTGATGAGGTTAATTTATTTGTTAAATGTATTGTAACTAAACCAAAGATGCTAGAAATATTTGAAAACGAAAAACTATTAGATACAAACTATAAATATAAGACTACTAGATTCAGGGTTAATGTAGCTCATGCGATGGATATGCCAACTATTTCTATGAGACTTATTAAAGATACACTTCCACCATATGAAAGCTTGAATTTGCCTCCTATTATTAAAGAGTATGCAATGAAGAGCCAAGGACTAATTCTGGTTACTGGTAAACCAGGTACAGGTAAGTCTACAACCCTTAGTGCCTTGGTTAATGAAATAAATGAAACTGAAAATAAAAAGATTTTGATGCTTGAAAACCCTATAGAGTATGTTCATACCAATAAACGTAGTGTTATTGTACAAAAAGAAGTTAATGCATTTGGTGATTGCCCAACGTATCAAAGAGGCGTTGTTAACTCACTTCGTGAAGACTGCGATGTTCTAGTAGTAGGTGAAATAAGAGATAAAGTTACAATGGATGCTACTATAGAAATGGCAGAAACAGGACACTTAGTTTTAGGAACACTTCATACAAATTCATGCTCTGAGACTATCGATAGAATTATTAACTTCTATCCTACAGAAGACCAACAAACAGTTAAGTTCATGCTTGCGAATGCTTTAAAACTTGTTGTTTCTCAAAGAATGATACGTGGTGAAATGGGTAACCTTGTTATGATTCCAGAAATTCTAGTTGTTGATGAACAAGTAGGTGGTATGATTAAGAAAGAAAAATTCAACAATATTGAGGTTGAAGATACAATGCAATCTGGTAGAGAAAAAGGCAACGTTTCTATTGTATTTTCTCTTGCTGATGCGGTTAATGCTGGTAAAATCACTATGGAACAAGCAATGAGAGAAGTTGACTTCAAGCGTCAAGAATTGCTACAACGTGTTGTTGCGGCTGGAAAACAAAGAAAATATTATTAATAAATATATTAGGTGTGAGAGTTGTCTCACACCTATTTTTTTTGTATAATACCCGTAGTAGAGTAATAAATGCTCAAAAAAGAAGCGGAGTACTTTGTGCTCCATAAAAAGGAGATAATAATATGTTAAATATTGGTTGCCATTTATCTGCAAGTAAAGGTTACGTTAATATGGCAAAAGAAACAATACAAATCAATGGAAATACATTTCAGTTTTTTACACGTAACCCACGTGGAGGACAAGCAAAAGATATAGATGAAAAAGATGTGGAAGAGTTTTTAAAGATTGCAAAAGAAAATAATTTTGCAAAGATTCTTGCACATGCTCCATACACAATTAACGTTTGTTCTGACAAACCAGAAATAAGACGTTTTGGAATTGATACTATGAAAGACGATTTGAGAAGACTTGAGTATACTCCTGGTAATATGTATAACTTTCATCCTGGAAGTCATGTTGGACAAGGAGAAGATATTGGTATTCAGTTAATTATAGATGCTCTAAATGAAATTTTAGAAGAATACAAAGAATGTTCAACAACTATCTTACTTGAAACTATGGCAGGAAAGGGCTCTGAAATTGGAAGAAGATTTGAACAAATAAAAACTATTATTGATGGAGTCAAACACAATGAAAAGCTTGGAGTTTGTTTAGACACTTGTCACGTATATGATGCAGGATATGATATTGTAAATGATTTAGATGGAGTGCTTGATGAATTTGACAAAGTTATTGGGTTAGATAGGCTAAAGGCAGTTCACTTAAATGACAGTAAAAATCCTTTTGAAAGCCACAAAGATAGGCATGAAAAAATAGGAGAAGGCTCAATCGGCTTTGAAGCATTATCAAGAGTTACTAATCATCCAAAGCTAAAACACTTACCATTTTTCTTAGAAACACCAAACGATGATTTGTCAGGTTGGGCACACGAAATTGAAATTTTGAAGAATGCATTTATTGATTAATTGAATGTGGCAAGCGGGTGATGTATTACTCAAGCCGTTTTCGGAGTAATACATCACCTCAGCTTGCAATGATAAAAGGGGTAGAAAAATGGTAAAATTTAACAACTCATGGGATGATATTTTAAAAGAAGAATTTGAAAAAGACTATTATAAAAAACTAAGAGAATTTTTAAAATATGAATATTCTCATTACAAAATATATCCAAATATGAACAACATATTTGATAGCCTAAAATATGCATCTTATGAGAATATAAAAATTGTAATAATAGGGCAAGATCCATATCATGAAGTAGGGCAAGCACATGGCCTTTCTGTTTCTGTTCAACCTGGAATTGAAATTCCACCTTCACTTCAAAATATTTATAAGGAGCTTCATGATGATTTAGGATGTTATATTCCAAATAATGGTTATCTTGTTAAGTGGGCAAAACAAGGAGTACTACTACTAAATAATGTTTTAACAGTAAGAGCGGGAAATGCAAACTCGCACAAGGGCTGTGGTTGGGAAGAATTTACTGATGATATAATTAGGATACTAAATAAAAGAGAAAAACCGATTGTGTTTATGTTTTGGGGAGCATGTGCAAAAACAAAAGAAGCATTAATAACAAATCCAAATCATAGAATTTTAAAAGCAGTTCACCCAAGTCCACTTTCAGCATACAGAGGATTTTTTGGATGTAAGCATTTCTCAAAAGCAAATGAAATATTAAAGCAATGTGGAGAAGAGCCAATAGATTGGCAAATTGAAAATATTTGAAAGTGTGATTAAATGAAAGATTATATAAATGTAATTGGTGGTGGGCTTGCAGGATGCGAAGCTGCTTATCAAATTGCAAAAAGAGGAATAAAAGTAAAACTATATGAAATGAAACCACTTAAGTTTTCGCCAGCTCACACTAACGAAAACTTAGCTGAAATTGTTTGTAGTAATTCTTTTAAATCTAATTTATTAACTAATGCATGTGGATTATTAAAAGAAGAGTTAAGGCTATTAGATTCGTTATTAATAAAAACGGCCGACATAGTAAAAGTGCCAGCAGGTCAAGCTTTGGCAGTAGATAGAGATGAGTTTGCAAAACTTGTAACTCAAGCAATAGAGAATAATCCTAATATAGAAATCATTAAAGAAGAAGTTGAAAAAATACCAGAAAATGAAATTACAATTATTGCAACTGGACCATTAACATCTGAAAAGTTGTCTCAAGAAATTATAAAACTGACTGGTAGTGAAAAATTGTTTTTCTACGATGCACAAGCACCAATTGTAACTAAAGAGAGCATTGATATGGAAAAAGCCTTTACTGCAGATAGATATGGAAAAGGCGAAAGTGATTATATTAATTGCCCAATGACAAAAGATGAGTATGAAGCATTTTATAAGGAGTTGATTAATGCTGAAAAAGTTGAACTTCATGATTTTGAAAAAGGTGGACTATTTGAAGGATGTATGCCAATAGAAGAAATGGCAAGGCGTGGTTCACAAACTCTAACATATGGACCATTAAAACCAGTAGGTTTTGGTAAGCTTGGAGATGTATATGCAGTAGTTCAATTAAGACAAGATAATTTTGAAGGTTCTTTATATAATTTAGTTGGGTTCCAAACTAATTTAAAATTTGGAGAACAAAAAAGAGTATTTTCTATGATTCCTGCATTACATGATGCAGAGTTTGTAAAATATGGAGTAATGCATAGGAATACATTTATTAATTCTCCGGAATTATTAGATGAAACATATAATTTAAAAGGAACCAAAATCTTTTTTGCTGGTCAAATAAGTGGAGTGGAAGGATATGTTGAGTCAATAGCATCAGGACTAGTTGCCGCTTTAAATGCAGTTGCAATGTTTGAAGAAAAAGAAAAAATAATTTTTGATGATAAAACAATTATAGGTGCACTTGCAAAATATATTTCTACAAAGCAAGAAGATTTTCAACCAATGAATGCGAATTTTGGACTATTTAATACTGACAAAAAGTTTAAATCAAAACAAGAAAAATATGAATTTTATGCAGAACGTTCAATTAACATTATAAAAAGTATTTTACAATAATTATTTATGGTATAATATTTGTGAAATTTTTTGAAAAAGAATGGAGAGAATAATTTGAAAAATAAAATAATAATTACATTTGTTTTAGTAACGTTTTTATTAATGTTTAGTATTTGTTTTGCAGCAAATCCTAAAGTACAAATTGATGGAAAGATGATAGATTTTACAGATGAAAATGGAAATAAAGTTGAAGCACAATTAATCAACAATCGTACTATGGTTCCACTTCGTAAAATTTTTGAAGAATTAGGTTGTACTATTGAATGGAATCAGGGTACAAAAACTGTTAGAGCTACAAAAGAACAACAAACTATAAAACTTACAATTGGTGATAAAAGAGCATATGCTACAGATTATTTTGGTAGGAACGAAACTGAAATTATTATAGATTCTGAACCTGTAATTGTCGATAACAGAACTTTAGTACCACTAAGATTTATTGGCGAAAGTTTAGGTTGTGATGTTGGTTGGGATCAAGCAAATCAAACTGCAATTATAATTAGTTATAATAAAATTGGAAAAATGATAGGTTCTAAAAGCCGCAACTTATATAAACTTGGATTTGGGTTTGATAGTATTGAAGTTTCAAAATACTATTATGATGAAAAGGACTCTTCGAGAAATGAAGATATTACATTAAGTCTTAACTCAAATAAAGATAATGAAACAGAAGAAGAGAAAGTTAAGATAAAATTTAGTGGCAACTCTGAAATGGTAACTGAAA
Source organism: uncultured Clostridia bacterium (assembly GCA_947164995.1). Classification (GTDB taxonomy): domain Bacteria; phylum Bacillota; class Clostridia; order TANB77; family UBA1234; genus RGIG6105. The sequence goes on along the minus strand of CAMUYU010000008.1, from coordinate 36,752 downwards.
TAAAAGAAGAGGGTTGGAACGATTTTGAGTATACAAAATTGAAGAATGGCAAATTTTTAAGCAATAATTATGTCTTTTCAAGCATGTTTGATTCTAAGAAAAATGAAGAATTTGCTATTGATTTTAAAACCCTTGATTTATCAAGTGATATTGGTTGTAATATTGAGCAATGGACAAAAGGTGTTACAAGATTAGATACAACAAAAATGGATATTAATACATATGGAAAAGTTGAAAGCGATTGGAATAAATTTATCAACACATTTTTAAGTGGCAAAAGAAATTTAAAGGTTGAAGATTTTGAATATAACTATATTGATATTAATAACATAACATGTTGCAGAATGAATTCAGAGGCATTTAATACTTTATTGCTACTTAACAAAATATGTTTTAGATATGAGTTAAACTATCAAGATTTGTTATCAGATTATCCTACTATTACATATAATTATAGTGAAGAAAATAGTCCTGATGGTGTGTCTTTAATGATAGAACTTGAATTAAAAAATGAGTATAAAGAAAGAATAAAATATAAAATTGTTGTTAATCAATAAGCCAAGCTAAAAACAAAAATTTAGGAGGATTATTATGAAAAAGGCACTTTTAATTGCAATATCAGTTTGTATAATGCTATTTTCTTTCACTTTTGCAGCTGAAAGTTATGGCATCAAAGTTCAACTAAATGGAGAGTATTTAGACTTTACAGATGAACAAGGTAATAAAGTTGAGCCACAATTAATCAACGATAGGACTATGGTTCCACTTCGTAAAATTTTTGAATCATTAGATTGCAAAATTGATTGGAATCAAGCAACTAAAACAGTTACTGCTAAAAATGAAAGTAAAGAAATCGTTCTTACTATAGACAGTGAAACTGCTAAAGTAAGAGAAAGTGGAGAAGAAAAAGAAATCAAACTAGATTCTGTTCCAGTTATAGTTGAAAATAGGACACTAGTTCCAGTTAGATTTATCGCTGAAAGCTTAGAAAAAGAGGTTAGTTGGGAACAAGCAACCAAAACTGTTATTATTATTGACTATGACAAAGTTTTAGAAGAATTTAAGACCAAAGTTCCAGCACTTGAGAACGTTTTCAAGATGAATTTGACTGAAATTAACTCTTTTAAAGCTAAAGCTACAGTTTCGGGTACCATAGAGTACAAAGACGCAGATGATAAAACCAAAAATGAAACTGTTTCAATAAGTGGAACATTAGATATTATTGCTTCAAAAATGGATTTTCAAATAGATGTAAAGCTTAAATTCGTGGGAAAAGACGGCTCTATTATGTCTTCTATAAAAGAGCAAGGCTATGAGAACATGGATTATAGAATTGTTGTTAAAGATGGCCAAACATATATTGGAAAGTTAAATGGAAAAGAGTATGAATGGCAAACAGCAAGTGATTTTGGGGCTAATATGGGCTTGGATACAACAAATTATGTATCTATTATGTCTACAATGGACGGCAAAAAAATAGATGATTATGAGGGTGTTTTATATGCTATAAGACAAGCTACAGGTGATACTACTTCTGCGACCTATAAGGCATATATTGATTCGTTTGATATTTTGGGCAAAATGCTTTCTGAAGAGAATATAAAATATACAGAAAATGGCTCTAAATCAACATTATCATTAAATATCAACTTTAGCAATTTGCTTGCTAAGTTACTTCCAGATATTGAAGAAAACATACTTTCTTCACTAGATTTGAAGCTTTCTAGTAAATTAAATGCAACTAAGAGCGTAATCACTGACGAAGTTGAGACAATTGACTTTAGATTTAATGCTCCCGATTCCAAAGAAAACCTTGCAATTTCAGCAAAATTTGATATAAAATATAGCGAGGTTAACAAGGAGTTATCAATAGAAACTCCAAAGATATAGGAGAAATATTCAAATTATTAATAAAGAGGCGGTAAAAATCGCCTCTTTTATTGCTTACTTTTTTCAAAAAAATAAGCAAAAATTGGTTGCTATTTTCCTAATTATGTTGTATGATTGTAGTGTTATAATAATATGATTTTGTCCATTAGTGTGGAGGTATTAAAGTGAAAAAGATTTCTTTATTTTTGGCAATAGTACTTTTAGTAGTTTTTGCCAGCACAACGATTTTTGCTAGTGGAGAAGAGGAAGTTACTCAAGCCCAAGAGGCAGTAGCAACTACCAATCCTATTGAGGAAAAGAAGGTAGAAGATACTAAACCGACGGCTGAGCTTAGTGAGGCTTCAAAAACTACGCATAAAAACTTAACAGCCAAAGAAGAAAAAATACAAGGATACATGAAATCGAAAGATCAAGGTGGCAAGGGACTTAGCAGAACAGATGCAACAGTTTTATATTATTTGCGTTTGCTTCAAGTTTATAGCTATCCAGTATGTTTCGTAGGATTTGCAATTGCTTCTCTTAACTTTTTCATTATAGGTAATAAAAAGTTAGAGAAAAGAGAGCAAGGATTTAGAATGCTAGTAACTCTTATTATAGGTTTAATTGTTTTTCAAGTTTTACCATTATTATATGCTATTATAGTAGCAGGAAGGTGATATACAAATGAAGGTTCTTTTTGCGGTTGGAAATGCAGCTTTATCAGAAAATATTGCTAAAAAGTATATTGAATTATTTGGCGAAAAACTAGAGTATAAAGATGTATTTTATTTTAAAGCAATACTTGAAGAAGTGAAAAGGGATAGGTCTTATGATCGAATTGTCATAGCAGAACAATTAGAACCAATACACAATAATATTATATCTGAGATAGATAAAATGTTATTTAATAATATCGATAGCATCACAGATGAAGCTCCTGACACAGATATTATATTTATTTGTTCAGAGAATAGAACTAGAAATGATGCTCTTCTAGGAAGATTTTATAATATCGGTCTTTATAATGTGCTTATTGGTGATGAAAGACAAGTACCAAATCTATGTAGACTTATTAAAGAGCCAAGAGGCAAAAAAGAAGCAAAAGAATATCTTAAAGGAAATACAGGAACAGATAACACAGTATATGTTCAAGAAGAAGGAGTTAACGAAACCGAACTTCTTAGTATTTGTAGATATTTTGATAACTTACGTTCACCAACTGAGTATATAACAGCATTCCAAGATGTTGTTGCTCAATATGATGATGAAAAGGATTTAACTACAATCGTAGCAGCCCTTACTACTCAATTAAAAAGAGGAGACGAAATCTTCGATGCTTTAAATAGCGATTCTAGATTTCAAAGATACTGTGAATGGAGAGGTATGCAACCTACTGAGCCTGTTCCTACGACAGAAAAGAAAAAGGGTGGCCATTTAATCAATAACATCATAGGTGGTATTAAGAGCACTGGTAAAAATATCGGTAATATGAATTTAAAAGAAAGCATAAATCAACGTAGAGAGCAAAACGAGAGAATGAGAGACGAAGAACCTATTAAACGGACCAAAAAATGGTGAAAGTTATGGAATAGGTGGAATTCAAAGAGATGATAACTCTGCTCAATTAAGAGAAGAAGCTGAAAGAGCTCAAAGAGAGCAAGAACTTCTTAGACAACAACAAATGCAAGCTCTTAGAGAAAAAGAAGAAGAGTTACAAAGACAAGCAGAAGAAATTGAAAGAAAGAGATTAGAAGAAGAAAAGCGTTTAAGAGATGAAAAATTCAAAGCTCAACAAGAAGCTTATGCTAGAGCACAAGCAGAGAGCCAAAGAGCACAACAAGAAGAACAGTTGAGAGCTCAACAAGAAGCTCAAATGAGAGCCCAACAAGAAGCTCAAATGAGAGCACAACAAGAAGAGCAATTAAGGGCACAACAAGAAGCTCAATTGAGAGCACAACAAGAAGAGCAATTAAGGGCACAACAAGAAGCTCAATTGAGAGCACAACAAGAAGAGCAATTAAGAGCTCAACAAGAAGCTCAGTTAAGAGCACAACAAGAAGAACTTAGAAGACAACAACAAGAAGCTCAATATACAGCACAACAAGAGGAAATTAGAAGACAACAAGAAGAGCTTAGAAGACAACAACAGGAAATTGCAAGTGGTGTTGGATTCGGTGCTGGATTTGGCGCAGGATTTAGTGGCAGTATGGCTGATGATATGGGTGGATTTGGAACTACTGGTGCAGGAGTAAACAGCATTCATCAAGATTCAAACTTTGGTAGTGGAGCTCGTATAAATGAAGGCGAGGAACCTACTTCATACACAGGTCGTGTATTACAAGTGCCACATGATTATAAAAAGGTTGTAGCTATTATTGGAACTAACAAAATTGGTACAAGCTTTATGGCAAATTCTGTCGGAACACTATTAGCGCTTAAAGGTGTTAAGGTTTCAATTCTAGATATGACTAGAAATAGAGGCTTGTATTGGTATTATAGTGATGATACGTACAAGAGAACTGATGTAATTGCTTCTTGTATGTCAAACTTATCAAACGGAGTTGCAAATCCTGTTCAAGTTGGAAAGGTTAAAAACTTAAGTTTATATACTACTATTCCAAAAGGTAGAGAAGATAATAGAAAAGGATATAAACACAGAACAGTTATTGAAACAGCAAAGAGAAATTGCAATTTATTGATTATTGACTGTGATTTCACTACACCTTTTGAATATCTTGAACTTGCGGATGATATATACATAGTACAAGATTTAGACTTAGTTAAGTGTAGAGAAACGGTTGAATACTTAAGAATATTAAAAGATAGAAGGATAGATTGGGACAAACTAAGATTGATTATTAATAACAGTTTAAGATGTAGAGTTACTCCAAAGAGAATTAGAAGAGATGCCTTAACTCTATATGTTGATCCTAATTTAACTTTCAATGATGAAATAGAAGAAATTAGGAAATTTGTAGAAATTCCTATGGATCCACTAAATTATGCTACTTACATTGAAGGTATGGAACATGGAAAGCTAGAATACGAAAAATATACAGAATCATTAAAGTCTTCATTAGAAACTTTATCAAAGATGGTATATGGTATTCCAAGTAGAAGAAAAGGATTGTTTGGTGGCTAAAAAAGGAGGTTAGTATATGAGTTCACAAAACACAATATTTTTTAAAGTTGAAAAGGAAAAAAATGAAAACTTTAAACAAATATTAAGAGAAGTTTATGATGCTATGGCAAAATCTGAAAAAGGTTATGACCCAATAAGCCAAATCGTTGGATATATACTTTCTGGAGACCCTACATATATTACAAGCGAAAGAAATGCTAGAAGTTTAATTCGTCAAGTTGAAAGAGATGAACTTCTAGAAGAATTAGTTAAAGATTATATAGGTGTTAACGAATGGAAGAAAGACGAATAATAGGGCTTGATTATGGAGAAGCTCGTACTGGTGTAGCAGTGTCAGATTTGCTCGGCATTACAGCACAAGGAGTAACTTCTATAAAGCATTCTTCAGATAAAGAACTCATAGAACAATTGAAAGAAATTTTTAAAGAATATAGTCCTCAAAAAATAGTTATAGGACTTCCTTTAAATATGAATGCAACTAGCGGAGACCGAGTAAAAAAAACTAAAAGATTTATTTACAAACTAAAAAAAGAATTTGGTTTGGAAGTTGAAACAGTCGATGAAAGGCTTACTACAGTTGCCTCACATAAAACTATGACTGAGCTTGGCATAAGCAAAGATAAAAAGAAACAAATCGTTGATATGATGTCGGCAGTGTTAATTTTACAAATGTATTTAGACAAGAACAAATTAGAGAAATAGAAAGGAGAAAAGTTATGGACGAAAACAATGTAAATCCTAACGAAGTACCAGAAGAAATGGATGATTTAGACAACAACATAGTTGTTCTTACAGATGAGAAAGGAGTAGACACAGAATTTGAATTTCTAGATGTTATCGAAACTGAAGGAAAAGAATACTTAATTTTACTTCCAATTGAAACTGCCGATAATGGTGAGGTCGTTATTTTTAGAGTTGAAAAAAATGGCGAAGAAGATGAATATGTTGGTGTAGATTCTGAAGAAGAAGCATCTAAAATCTTTAACTTATTTAAAGAAAAAGCAAAAGATGATTACAATTTTTCTGAATAAAAATTAAGTAAGATGTAGGTGGTGAGGTTTATTTAATTCTCACCACTTTTTTATTCTAAAACTATGGGAGCTTTAAAATGGATAAATTAGAAGAAATAATACATAATTCTAATTCGGAATTGCAAAAAGTATTTGCCGAATTAGATAGAATTGAATATGAAAATACCGAAAAAGTACTAGAAGCTTTTCGTGAAAATAAAATTTCAGAAATGCATTTAAATGGAACAACAGGATATGGCTATGGAGATGCTGGAAGAGAAGCGATAGAAAATATATATGCAAAAGTATTTAAAGGAGAAGATGCTATAGTTCGTTCTCAATTTATTTCAGGAACACAAACTATTTCAACAGTGTTATTTGGAATACTTCGCCCTGGTGATACAGTTCTTAGCATAAATGGAAAACCTTATGATACATTAGATGAAGTAATAGGAATAGTAGATAATCCCAGCTCTTTAAAAGCATGGGGCGTAAAATATGAACATGTGGAACTTATAAATGGAAAGTTTGATATTCCATCAATCGTAGAACGTGTATCTAAAAATGATATTAAACTCATCATTTGCCAACGTTCAAGAGGGTATTTATATAGAGATGCTTTTACTATAGAAGAATTAGAAAAAGTATTTAGCGAAATTAGGAGAGTAAACAAAACCGCATATATTATGACAGATAATTGCTATGGTGAATTTACAGATACAAGAGAACCATTGGAAGTTGGTGCTGATGTAATAGTTGGGTCCCTAATTAAAAATCCGGGCGCAGGAATTGCCAAAACAGGTGGATATATAGTAGGAAAAAAAGAGTTAATAGAACTTATATCAGATAGATATAGCGCACCAGGTTTAGGAAAAGAAGGAGGAGCTTCTTTTAACCACAATAGAGAAATCTTGCAAGGATTTTTTATGGCTCCACACACAGTAAATCAGGCATTAAAGACTGCAGTCTTTTCAGCATATTGCTTAGAGAAACTTGGATTTGAAGCATCACCTAAATATAATCAAAAACGTTCAGACATTGTTCAAATGATAAAATTTAATGACCCAGATAAACTTGTAAAGTATTGTCAAGGTATACAAAGCTATTCTCCCGTAGATAGTCATGTTAAACCAATGCCTTGGGATATGCCAGGTTATACAGACCAAGTTGTTATGGCATCAGGTGCTTTTGTAGCAGGCTCATCAATAGAAATAAGTTGTGATGGACCAATTAGACCACCATATGTTGCTTATCAACAAGGTGGACTAACTTATCAAAGTGGGAAAATTGCAGTTATAAATGCTATTAAAAGCATCATGTAAAAACAAATAAATTTAATTTATAAATAAGCGAGGTGAAACGAAGTGAAAGTAATAGTAATTGGTGGTGGCCCTGCTGGTATGATGGCAGCAATACAATCAGCAAAAAATGGCAATGATGTTACACTGTTAGAAAGAATGAGAACACCAGGAAGAAAACTTGCAATTACAGGAAAAGGAAGAGGAAATTTAACAAATAACATAGATATATCTGACTTTATTAAAAACGTTCCTGGAAATGGTAAATTTTTATATAGTGCATTCAATCAATTCACTAATAGAGATTTAATATCGTACTTTAACTCTTTAGGAGTTGAAACTAAAGTTGAGCGTGGAGAAAGAGTTTTCCCAGTTGCAGACACTGCTATGAGTCTAGTAAATGCACTAAAAAAAGAACTTTCACGATATAATGTTAATATTAAAACCAATAGCCTCGTAAAAGATATTTTAGTAAATAATTCTAAATCAATTGTTGGAGTTAAATTAGAAAGTGGAGAAACAATTGAATGTGATAGAGTAATACTTGCAACTGGTGGAAAAAGTTACTCGATGACTGGTTCTGATGGAACAGGCTATACTCTTGCACAAAAACTAGGACATACTATCGTAGAACCTAGAGGTTCTTTGGTACCTTTAGAGACATATGAAAAGTATGATTTACAAGGACTTTCACTTAAAAATGTTTCTATTAAAGTATTAGATGGAAGTAAAGAAATATATGATGATTTTGGTGAAATGCTTTTTACTCACTTTGGAGTATCTGGACCAATTATACTAAGTTCAAGTGCACATATACTTCGAATAAAAAATATTGAAGAAAAATTTAAAAACAAATCTATAAAAATAGTTATAGATTTAAAACCAGCATTATCTTTTGAAAAATTAAGCCAAAGAATTCAAAGAGACTTTGAAAAATTTACTAAAAAGCAATTTAAAAATTCTTTAGTAGATTTATTGCCTGCAAAAATGATTCCAGTTATTATTAATCTTTCAAAAATTGATTCTTCAAAACAAGTCGACCAAATCACAAAAGAAGAAAGAGAAAGATTAGTAAAACTTTTAAAAGAATTTGAAGTAACAGTAAAAAAATTTAGACCAATTGAAGAAGCGATTGTGACTGCTGGAGGAGTTAGTACAAAAGAGATTAATCCACAAACAATGGAATCTAAACTTATTTCAGGTTTATATTTTGCAGGTGAGATAATTGATGTAGATGCATATACAGGTGGATTTAATTTGCAAATTGCATTTAGCACCGGATATGTTGCAGGACAACTATTGTAATTAATAAAAAAGGAGAGAAAACAAATGCTAGAAAAGTTTTTAACAATTGAAGCACCGGTGAGTGCCGAAATAGTTGAAAAGAAATCTAAATTCATTGCTCAAATTTTTCCAGTTGAATCAGAAGAACAAGCAATTGAACAATTGGAAAAAGTTAGAAAAGAAAATCGTGATGCAAGGCATAATGTTTTTTCTTATAGAATAGCCAATGGTCCCGAAAGAGCTTCTGATGATGGGGAACCTTCTGGAACAGCTGGAGTTCCAATTTTAGATATTTTAAGAGGAAAAGATTTACAAAACATACTAGTAGTTGTAACAAGATACTTTGGGGGAATTTTGCTAGGAACAGGCGGTTTGGTTAAAGCATATACAGACTCAACAAAAGATGCTTTGCAAAAAATTACCGTTGTTGAAAAAATACTTCAAAGTCAAGTTGAAGTTGAAGTGCCATACACATATAACGATAAAATAGTATATTATTGTAAAAACAATGATTATAAAATATTAGAAACCAAATATGAGGAAAATGCAAAAATATATATTGCAGTAAAAAATGAAATGTCTCAAAAGTTTGAAAAAGATATACTTGAACTAACAAATAGAGAGGCTAAAATTAAAGTAGTATTGGAAGATATATATGCTTAAACTTTGATATTTTAGTAATTGGAATTTATTATTAGGAATTATAAAAAAAGAGCACTTTTGAATAATCAAAAGTGCTCTCTTTTTTAATGATTCCACAAAAGTGGAATCGGCCGGATTTTAGAAATTGAGATCTTTTTCGTAGATGCCACAACCATCGGTACTGGCATTGGTTTGCTTTCCGCAGGAGTTGCACCGGATGACAACGCTGGTGACTTCTGGGCCTTTGCCGTAGGTGTATGAGGATGAAGTTTTGGTGTCGACAAAGAAGTCGCAGTACTTGTAGGGATCTTCATAGCAACGGCAGGGAACATAGCGCTTCAAAGGTCCCAGTCTGCTGAAGGAAACGGAGTAGGCTATTTTGCCCATGATTCTTACCTCCATATAATAATTTTTTTGTACGCGATTAGTTTACCATAATATAAAATTATTGTCAACTAATTTTTCCGTTTCTTTTAAAAAATTGTATAATTATTTTTAATATGGTAAAATTATTGATAATTATGTTTAAAAGTACGTTGTTTTTTGCAGTAAAATCTATTTTCTTTAGGAGGGCAATATGGGTTCAATCATAATGCATCTATATATAAGCAAGAAAATACAGCAAAAATATAATTTTGGCGATAATTTTATGATAGGTAGTGTGCTTCCGGACATATATAAAAAGGTTTCTATGAGTCGTATGGCATCACACTATTTATATAAATATACAAGTCCAGAAACAGGACTTTTGTTTTTGCCAGATATAGAAAAATATATGAAAGAAAATAAAGCTAAAAAAAATGATGAGCTTACTATTGGATATTTTTCTCATCTAATAGAAGATTTTATTTGGTTTAGATATTATTCTGGTAAATTTGCAAAGTCTATTGGATTTGATGAAAATGGTGACGAGATTTTCACTTATGCGAGAGAAAAACATAAGATTAATCACTTAATAGGTGAGTTTAAAGATGAAGTTTATAAAGATTATATGTATGCTGATTCGCTACTTCTAAAAAAAGAAAATATAGATTTAGAAAAGATAAAAAGTGATTTGAAGGTATATTTAAATGATTCAAATTTTGATGAAGTAGTTGATTTTGACCTATCTGTTCATTCTGTAATAGAAGGTAGGGATAATTTATTTATAACGGATAAAGTTTTAGATGATTATATTGAAGAATCATTGAATTACTTTGATAAAATGTATAAAGAGTTTGAACAAGATGACGATAAGAAAAACTATGATGTTATTATAGTAAAGTGCAAAGATTATGATGAAGAGAATGTCAAAAATGCTTTTGATGAATTACTTCCTTTAATTGGTAATTTAAGTTACATTCCAGACGGCTCAAAAGTTGCTATTAAGGCTAATCTTGTAGCTTCAATGAAACCAGAAAAAGCTGGAACGACCAATCCTATATTATTAAAAGAACTTTGTAAAAGATTACTTGCTAAAAATTGTGAAGTAGTTATTGGAGATAGCCCAGCAGGTCCTTATAGTTCTATGAACTTAAATGGTATTTATAAAAATACAGGATTACTTGAACTAGTAGATATGGGAGTAAAACTTAATGATGATTTTTCAATAGAGAAGGTAAAATTTCCTGAGGGAGCAGTTTGTAGAGAATTTCAATTCACGTCATATTTAAAAAAGGCAGATTATATTATAGATTTTTGTAAGTTAAAAAGTCATGGCATGATGGGAATGTCTTGTGCAGTTAAAAATTTCTTTGGCGTAATTCCAGGTACTATTAAACCCGAATTTCATTTTAGATATCCAAACTATAGTGATTTTGCAAATATGCTTATAGATTTAAATGAATATGTTAAACCTTGTCTTTGCATTGTAGATGGAGTAATTGCAATGGAAGGAAACGGCCCTACAGCTGGTGAACCAAAGCAAGTTGGTCTTATACTTGCCTCTAAAAATCAATATAAACTAGATATGATATGTGCAAAAATTATTGGATTAGATAGTAGCAATGTGCCTACAATTGAAGAATCTATTAAAAGGGATTTAGCCCCAAGAAAACTGAGCGATATTTATATAAATACGAATATAGAAAATATTTTGATAAGAGATTTTGATACTAGAAAAGTTCACAAGTCGCTATGGTTTGATGATGATTCAAAATTCATAGGAAGACTTGCAAAAAAATTACTAAAGTCAAAACCAAAATTAAATAAGAGTCTTTGTATTGGTTGCGAAAGATGTAAAGATGTTTGTCCTGCTAAGGCAATTTATATGAAAAATGGAAAACCTATGGTAGATAGGAAAAAATGCATTAAATGTTTCTGCTGTCAGGAGTTTTGCCCTAAAGGTGCAATGAGAGTCAAAAGGACTCTAATTGCTAAAATACTTACAAGAGGATAAGGAGGAATAATTATGGAAGTAGCTGATCCAACAGTTGAAGAAATAATAATGTCTATTTCCAAAGTTTTAGCAGGTATTGCACTTGCAATTTCAGCTTTAAAATTGATGCAAATAGGTTATATGTTTTTGTTGCAACCTGCAACTAAAAAGTCTGATGCTAAAGAATCAATAATACCATGGCTTATAGGGGTTTTTGTTTGTGTTTCTTGGTTAAGCCTTGGACAATGGTTTATTGATTTGTTTAAAGATTTTAAATCAGATCCTTTTGTATAAAAAACATTTTACATTTTGAAACTAATTTGATATAATCTAGAAGAGCCACCTATGGAGTTCTCCATAGGTGGATTTTTGTTTTTAAAAATAGTTTTGGGGAGGTAAAAAGAAATGGCGAAATTTGTTTTTGTAACAGGTGGAGTGGTGTCAGGCTTGGGCAAAGGAATAACTGCCTCTAGCCTGGCACTTTTATTAAAAGCTCGAGGATACAAAGTATTTATGCAAAAGTTTGATCCGTATATTAATGTTGACCCAGGAACAATGTCTCCGTATCAACACGGAGAGGTGTATGTAACTCAAGATGGTGCGGAAACAGATTTAGATTTAGGACATTATGAAAGATTTATAGATGAAGAATTGAATTATACTTCCAATATTACAACTGGAAAGGTTTATCAAAGTGTAATTGAAAAAGAAAGAAGAGGAGATTACTTAGGAGCAACAGTTCAAATAGTTCCTCATATAACTGATGAAATAAAATCAAAAGTATATGCAGCTGCTTCAACTAGTGGTGCAGATATTGTTATCACTGAAATTGGAGGAACTATAGGAGATATAGAATCACAATCATTTATAGAAGCATTAAGACAAATTAGAAATGAACTAGGAAAAGAAAACACTTTATTTGTTCATGCGACATTAGTACCTTATATATATGGCTCTAATGAACTTAAAACAAAGCCTACACAGCACTCTGTAATTGAACTTCGTGGAATGGGTATTCAACCAGACCTAATTGTTTGTAGAAGTAGTGAAGAATTAAGTGAACATTTAAAAGATAAAATTTCGTTATACTGTAGCGTACCTCCTAGAAATGTTATAGATAGTGTTGATGTAAAAAATATCTTTTGGGTTCCTTTAAACTATTATAAGCAAGGAATGGACCAAATAGTTTTAGAGCAATTCAAACTTGTTATAAAGAAGAGCAATATAAAGTATTGGGAAGATTTAGTTGAAAAAGTAGATAGCTTAAAAGACGAAATTGAAATTGCATTAGTTGGAAAATATGTTGAACTTCATGATGCATATATATCTGTAAGTGAAAGTTTAAAACATGCTGGATATGCTAACGATGTAAAAATTAATATTAATTGGGTAAATTCGGAAGAACTTGAAAAAGAAAAAGATATTTCAAAAGTGTTTAAAAATTCTGCAGGAATAATTGTTCCAGGAGGGTTTGGCTCTAGAGGAATAGAAGGTAAGATTAAAGCAATTAAGTATGCAAGAGAAAACAATATTCCATATTTAGGAATTTGCTTGGGAATGCAACTTGCAGTTATTGAATTTGCAAGAAATGTGTGTGGAATTCATGAAGCATCTTCAACAGAGTTTAATGAACTTTGTAAAGAACCAATAATAGATTTAATGGCTGAACAAAAAGGAATAATTAATAAAGGTGGAACATTAAGATTAGGAAATTATGATTGTAAATTAGTTAAAGATTCTCAAGCATATAAAGAGTACAAACAGGAAAACATAAAAGAACGTCATAGACATAGATATGAATTTAATAATAAATATAGAGAAGTTTTAGAGAAAAATGGAATGGTATTTTCTGGTATTAATGAAGAGGCAAATTTAGTGGAAATAATAGAATTAAAAAATCATCCTCATTTTATTGCATGTCAATTTCACCCAGAATTTAAATCAAGGCCAACAAGGCCACATCCTTTATTTAACTCATTTATAAGGGAAAGCAAGGTATTTATTAATAAGAGCAATTAGGGTGTTGTCAAAAAATATTTAATGGTATAGAATAGGCTTGTAAATAATAATGTGGAGGTAAGTAATGAATAATTTAAAAATTTTTGCTTGCAATTCAGCGGAGGATTTTGCAAAAAATGTTTGTGAGGAACTCGGTATTAGACTAGGCAAAAAAGAGGTAATGAAGTTTAAGAACGACAATACCTTTGTAAGAATTTTAGAACCAGTTAGGGAAGATGATGTTTTTGTATTTCAAACAACTCTTCCACCAGTAAATGAAAGAATAATGGAGCTTCTAATTACGATTGATGCGTTAAGAAGAGCTTCAGCTAAGAGGATTACAGCAGTGCTTCCGTATTATATTTATGCTAGGTCAGATAAAAAAGATCAACCTAGAATTCCAATTACTGCAAAGCTAGTAGCAGATATATTGGTAAAAGCAGGTGCCGATAGAGTATTAACTTGTGATTTGCACAATCCTGCAATTCAAGGCTTTATCGAGGTACCTACAGACCATCTAAAAGCTAAAGATATTTTAACAGCATATTTTAGACCTTTGGCACAAAAGCTTGGTTCTGAAATGGTAGTTGTTGCAACAGATGCAGGTAGTTCTAAAAATGCATACAAGTATGCAAGACGACTTGGAACAGAAATTGCATTAATAGATAAAAGAAGAAATGGCAATGATGATAAAGCAGTAGCAAGTCATATTATAGGTGATGTAAAAGGTAAAACTTGTGTTATTTTTGATGATGAGATTGATACTGGTGGCTCTATGTTAGAAGCGGTTAGAATGCTTACAGAAAATGGAGCAAAAGAAGTCTATGCAGCATGCACACACGCAGTTCTTTCTGCAAATGCAGTAGAGAAGATTGCTAAATCAAATTTAAAAGAAGTTGTAGTTACAAATACAATTCCTCTTATTCCAGAAAAGAGAATAGACAAAATAAAAGTATTAGATATAGCTCCATTATTTGGAAAGGCAATTCACAAGATTCATACAGGTGAATCGGTTGGAGATTTATTTGAAGACCATGATATGGAAGGATAAAAAAGAACTCGGGTTTTTCCCGAGTTCTTTTTTAATATTTAATAATTATTTGATTATCATCATCTGAGTTAATTGGATTATCATTATTATCCTCTTGCGTATCAGTTGCATTAGAAGATTTTTTCTTTCTTCTTTTTGGCTTTTTTTCTGATGTATTAGTAGGTTTGCCATCTGTTAAAACAACAGGGTCAGCATAAGATAAGTCATTAACTCCATCATGGTCTAAATCAATAAAGATATCCTCAACTTTACTGTTATCTACTTTTGAAGTTCCAAACTCATCAATACCTGTTGATGTTGTAGCAAAAGCAGAAGATGTGCTTGAAAGAGGAGTAGAAGCATTGTTAGCTGATGTTGAAGGCATGTCTCCAAATAACAAGTTATCTTGTGAGCCAGAGTTTACATTTGAATTTGCTGTATGTCCAAATGATTCGAAATCATATTCAGACATCTTGTGCTCTTTGTAGTAGTCGCCTTTAATGAAGTCTGTCATACCACGACCAACAACTCTTGAACCGCCTTTATCTTTAGTTCTATAAATGCATTGTTTAAATTTAAGAGTAAAGATTTTTCCAGCTTTATAGTTTTCAACGAATTCTTGTTTAGAACTCATGAATGCTTCTGTTTGAGCTTTGTCACCTTCTGGAGTAGAAGTATCAACAATTTTAGTAGTCTTGTAATTCCATTTTTTCTTGTTACCAAATTCTTTAGCCCAGAATTCACTTTCTGCAGCAGTTAAATCACCAAATACGATTTGAGATTTAGTGTTTGTAAGAACTATATCTCTAAAGTCTAAGGCTTTAACTCTTGAAAGTTGGCTTAAATTTTGGATAGTTATTAATGTTCCACAACGATATTTTCTAAACAATGTGAAGAAAGCTTCAACATCTTTATTGATATATAGAGGGAACTCATCAATATATACGAAGTGAGGTGTACGAGAATCTTCAACACCAGGACGTCTTAATACAGCATCTTTAAATGATAGTATAAAGAACATACCAAAAGCTCTTTGGTGGATTTCACCAAGTGCACCTTGACGAGTACAAACAGTAATGATTTCACCATTTTGAAGAGCTTGGTCAAAGTTAACGTTGTGATTTCTACTACACAAAACTCTCTTAACACCAGGGTTTCTTAAGAAGTTATCTAGTTGAGTGATAGCACCATAAACCACTTCTTCAGTTTTCTTTCTACCGCTACCATAAGTAGTAGCAATTTCATATCCATGAATATTAACAGGAGGTTTGTAGAAGTTCTTTTCAAAGTAACCAATAAGTGAAGAATATTCTTCAGCAAGTTTAGTGTCTTTTTTAAGTACTTCGCACATTTCTTCTGCAATATCAAAATTATTTAAAATGGCTAGCATATCTTCCAAAGTAGGGGTATCACCATTATGCATCCTTGGATAAATAAGTTTTAACAAAATAGCTAAGTTTTCAAAAGCTTGTTGAGCAACACTTTGGAAGAAAGTATCATCTTTACCACCATCAGCTTCATTCATAGCTTTAAGTACTGTAGAAATAATTGCAGCAATCTTAGCTGGATCTTTTCCTGTAAATGGGTTAATACCAAAAGAATCAGGATCAGTTGGGTCAATTATATTTACATGCATGTTATATGCTTTTGCAACTTTTTGAACACGTTCGATACAAGCATTATCTGGAGCAACTAGTGTGAAGCCCATGTTTCTATAGTATAGCTCGCCAGTTTCTGGGTCTTCGAACTTAATCATATCTTTAACATAGTTCTTATATTCAGATTTTCTTCCTTCACGTGGAGTTAAGAAAGATAAATCAAAATTATGGTTTAAGTAATCGTTGTTATATGGAACGTTAAGTTCAGCCATACCAGTAGATAGGGCGTGATGTGCCATCTTTTTAGAGATTTCTCTAAAGAAGAATTTACGTTCAATATCATTTGCACACATTGGTTCAACAACAGTAGCGGTTTTACCAGTACCTGTAGCACCTTCAACAACTGTGGCTTCAAAACGAATCTTTTCTGGAATAGTAGCCATTGAACCAGTTTTATCGTCTAAACAAATTGGAGCATCGCAAAAATATGCTCTTGGAAGTTCTTTCTTGTTGGCAGCAGCAACTAGTTTAAATCCTTTAACATCTTCAAAAGACTCAATCCAGTCTGTATCACCATCTACAACATTACCAATGTAATAATTCCACATAGATTTAAATGTGAAGAATGGAGGAAGTACTGAAATACCTCCAACAGCTGGAGCAATAATCTCTGGAATATTACCACAAATCATCTTAAAGTTACTGCTTCTCATAAGAACATACCAAATAACTTCATTTGTCCATTGAGAAAGCATACCAATAACGATTGCATACATACATAGAGAGTAGAACACGAAGAAATGCATTGGATCTCTTAAAGTTTTCTTTTTAGGAGATGCACAAATACAAACATAACCTATGTATGGACATGCTAAAGCAAATAAATAAAACCATGGTGACCAATATGAGCTAAATTCGCCTGTGAAGAATACACGAAGATACTGTGTAAGTCTGTCAACACCGAATATAAGAGATAAGGCACCAAATAAATATCCAAAAAACTCATTAGTATTTATTTTTAGTGGTTTTAAAAATAAGAATTCAATTGGGTCTAACAGTTTGTCTATTATTTTTTGAAACATTTATTTAACCTCCATATTTTTTCCTTGCGGAAATGGGAATTATTGACATTAAAAACCGAGTATATTATCCTATATTTTGAAGAAAAATTCAATAGTTTTAGCAAATTTTATGTTAATTTTGGAGGCGCTGGTCCTATGAAATGTAAAAATTGTGGCGGAAATTTGGATTTAAATATTAAAGAGGGTAAATTATATTGTAGTCATTGTAATAGTATTTTTAATATTGATGATATAAAAGAATCTAATGTTACTTTTAATGAGTGTAAGTATTGTGGAGCTATTATTCTAGCTAATGAAGATATTTCTTTAAAGCAATGTTTGTATTGTGGAGGGAAAAGCCTTATTGTAAAAAGCGATTCTTTTGATCCTAAAAATGTCAGTGTTGTCCCTTTTCAATATACAGTTGAACAGTTTAGAGAAACAGTTACTGAACATTTAAAAAAGATTGTAGATGGGAGATTTTTACATAAGTATGAAAAAACGCCAATAACAAAAGTATACTATCCTTATAGCAAGAGTAAACTATTTTTCGGGAAAGATAATTTCGAAGAATATAGAGAATACATGTTACCTAAAAAGAGAGTTTTGCTTGATACATATTATTTGTATAAAATAGCTCCTTTTAAGATTTATGATGCTAAACCCTTTAATTCTGCTTATTTTGACGTTGCTAATGGTGTACTTCCACGAAATTACAAAGAGATAATAGTAGATAAAAATGAAATATATTCCTTTGTTCCAGTTTATCAGATTGCCTTAAAAGATAGAAAAAATAAACTTGTGCTATTTATGAATGGAGAAACAGGCGAAATATCAGGGATGTATCAAAAAAATGTAGAAAAATTCAGATTTGTTGATACTACAATTAAAGAGATTTTAATACTAGTTTTATGGTTTACTTTAGATTCTCATTTTCCAGATTTATCATTATTATGGTTATTAATTGAGGCTGTTGGATTTTTTGGACTATTGTTGCTATATGTTAATGAAGAGAAAAATATTAAAGTAATTGATATTAATATTAAATGTGAAGAGTAATTATTATTAATAATTGATTGTAGGAGAGAATAAAATGAAAATCATTGTAGGACTTGGAAATCCTGGTAAGCAATATGAGAATACAAGGCATAACTTGGGGTATATGGCCTTAGACAAGATTTCTGAAAAATTAAATATAAAAGTGAATAAAGAGAGAATGGCTGGCTTGGTTGGAACTGGAAAATACAAAGATGAAAAAGTACTACTAGTAAAGCCACTTACATACATGAATTTATCAGGAAACTGTGTAGTTCGTGTGCTAAATTATTATAAAGAAAAAGAGGCAAACCTAATTGTTATATACGATGATATAGATATAGCAGTCGGAAAAATTAGAATTAAGAAGAATGGAAAACCAGGCACTCATAATGGAATGAGAGATATAACAAGTAAGCTTGGAACTGAAGAATTTGCAAGGGTAAGAGTGGGCTCTGGGAAGCCTATTTATGATCAAGATTTAGCAGAATACGTATTAAGCGGTTTTCGAGCAGAAGAAATGGCCGACATAGATAAAGCTACGACCAATGCTTGTGATGCGGTTATTGAAATACTTGAAAATGGTATTGAATCAGCTATGAATAAATATAATTAAAGAAAAGGCGGCCTTTGGTCGCTATTTTCATAAGGAGAGTCCATATGGATGAATTAATTATTCAAAAAAAAGGTGATAAAAAGTTAATAATTGTACTAGAATCCAATAAAATCGTGGAATATTATGAAGTTTCAGAAAAAACAAAGAGCAAAATTGGAAATATATATATAGGAATTATCACATCTGTGCACCCTAAGACAAATACGATATTTGTTGATATAGGGCTATCAAAACAAGCTTTCTTAGAACTAAAATCTCTAGATAAAAAATATAAAAAAGGAGACAAGATTTTAGTAAAAGTTAAGAAAGATGAAACGAGCGCAAAAGGTGCCAAATTAACGACAAATGTTAATAGCAAAGACTTTGATTTGCCGGATTTTGAAAAGATAAAAAAGCCTAGAATTATATATCTTTCAAACTCTTTAGAAGAAAAGATATTAAAAGATTTTAAAGGGAAAATATACAAAGACAACGAAGATTATATAGCAAAATTTGGCCTTGAAACAGAGCTTGAAAAGGTGCAAAATACTAAAATATGGCTAAAGTCGGGCGGATTTATTGTAATTGAAAAAACAGAAGCTTTAACTGCGATAGATGTAAATTCAGGGAAAACCACTGGAAAAAAGCAAGATAAAAAAGAAGATATAGTTTTTAAAGTAAACAAAGAAGCGGCTGTTGAAGTAATGAGGCAGTTAAGACTTAAAAATATAGGTGGCATCATCATCATCGACTTTATAAACATGGAAAAGAAGGAACATGAAGAAGAAATACTTGAGATAATAGATAAAGAAAAAAGCAAAGACCATACAAAGATTGCAAATTGCGGATTTACAAAACTTGGATTATTTGAAATTACTAGACAAAAAAAGCTTGCAATTTAAAAGTCTTCGTGGTATATTATATGCGCGGTTAAGCCGACTTGCTCTACTTAAAAGGTAGGGCCGATTAGTCCAAAAGGAGGTGCAAAAATGAATAATTACGAAACAATAATTATCATCAATCCTAATCTAGATGACGCAGCTTGTGCTGGAGTTACTGATAAATTCACAGAAATGATCGGTAAAGAAGGCAAAGTTGAATCTACAGAGGTATGGGGAAGAAGAAAATTAGCTTATCCTATCCAAAAGAACAATGAAGGATACTATGTACTAATTAACTTTAGTAGCAACCCAGAGTTTATTGATGAATTAAACAGAGTTTATAACATCACAGACGAAATTATTAAGCATATAATTGTAAAGAAAGATTAATTTTAAAAAGGAGATTTACGATTTATGAACAAAGTAATTTTAATGGGAAGATTAACTAGAGACCCTGAAGTTAGGTACACTACCACAAATAACACACTTGTATGTACTTTTTCACTTGCTGTAAACAGAAGATTTGCTCGTCAAGGTGCAGATCAAACAGCAGACTTTTTCAATGTTGTAGCTTGGGACAAAACAGGAGAGTTTTGTAGCAAGTACTTTAAAAAAGGTCAACAAGTGGGAGTAGTTGGTAGACTTCAAACAAGAAATTATGATGATAAGGATGGAAAGAAAGTTTACGTTACAGAAGTAGTTGCAGAAGAAACATATTTCGCTGATTCTCGTAAAGATGGTGAAGGAAGCACAGGTTCTGCTAATCCATTTAGCGGAGTAGATGCTCCATTTAATGCACAAGAAGGTGCAAGCGACTTTACTCCAGTAACAGATGACGATTTACCATTCTAATAATTGGAAGGAGGCAAATAAAATGGCAGATAAGAAACCAAGAAAATTCAATAATAGAAAAAACAATAACGATGATGATTCTATGCCAAGAGTAAGAAGAATCAAGAAAAAAGTTTGCATGTATTGTGCAGATAAAAGTGCAGTTATTGATTATAAAGATGCTGAGAAGCTTAAGAAATTTATTAGTGAAAAAGGTAAAATCTTACCAAGAAGAGTTACAGGTCTTTGTGCAAAACATCAAAGAGAAGTAACAGTAGCTATTAAAAGAGCAAGACAAGTTGCTCTATTACCATTCACAGCAGAGTAAAAATTATATCCCCAGATTTCTGGGGATTTTTTTTGCCCAAAGTTCGGGCTTTTGCTCTTGTTTTTTGCGAAATCTCGTGATATAATCGCTACGCTAAATAAAACTTATAGAAACTCTGGTAATGGAAGGAGCATAGAAATAATAAAAAACAAAAATAACGTATAGAATCTTTTTGGAGGGTTGTCGTATGCACAATTATATTATTTGCGGAATGCAATTCGGTGATGAAGGAAAAGGTACTGTTATAGATTTTTTGTCTAATCGATATAAGGCTTCTCTTATTGTGCGGTATGGTGGAGGCTCTCAAGCATCCCATACTGTTGTGATGCCTAATCGAAAAAAACACAAGTTTTCACAATTAGGTTCGGGGATGTTTTGTCCTCAAACTAAGACTTATCTTTCTTCAAATATGATTGTTAATCTTGATGAGCTATTTAAAGAAGTTAACTCTTTTTCAAATAAGGCAAATAGAGTTGAAGAACAAATAGTTTCTCAGGTTTATATTTCTCCTGAATGTTATGTTGTTACTCCGTATCATAAACTAATGAATCAACTTAGAGAACTGTCGAAAGGAAATCATCGGAGAGGTTCTTTAGGAACTGGCGTTAGTGAAGCAAGATATATGGAGTATATTTCGCAAGAGACTTCTAAAGGCGGAAGAGTATTTAGAAAGTATGGCCATCTTGGAGTACAAATCAAAGATTTTCTTGAAGCTAAAGAAAAGGATAGTGTTGATGAACTTGTAAAAAAATATATGGCTCTACAAGCTTATATGATGGATTTTTACAATGCTCATCAAAAAGTAATTAGAGAAAATACTCCGAATTTTTTGAAAGATAAAATTGAAGAGGATTTGTACTTTTTGTCTATGCCGACTCGATATGAGCAACTTGCAGTAAGTGCTTATAGAAAGTTTGTAAAGAATATGGATAAGTATAAGTCTTTATGCCATACGATAAATGACTTTGAATGTGTGCATAGAGATTATATAGAAGGCGTTCAATGGCAAAAATCTAAAACTCATGCTGTTAAACGTGCCTTGGAGAATTATCGTGTTATTTATGAAGGCTCGCAAGGAGTCATGATAGATAAAAAATATGGTATAAAGCCCAGCACCACTGAATTAGATACAAGCATTAATTATGCCCTAAAGTTTGCAAAGGATACAGAAGAGATTTTAAAGAAAAATACAAATGCATCTTTTCAAGCACATAATCATAAGATTGGTGTTGCAAGGGCATATTATGCTAGGCATGGTTTTGGAATATTGCCCACGGAAGATAGTTTTTTAGAAGATCATCTTGAAGATAAGAGTGAAGAAAACAACTATTGGAATGGCACATTTCGTTATGGTTGGTTTGATGCAGTTCTCTTTAGATATGCTCAAAAAGTCAATAAAGTAAATGAATTGTGGCTTACATGTATAGATATGCTAAATGGCTTAGAAGAAGTTAAAGTTTGCAATAGCTATCTATATACTGGACTTATTGATCCAAAGTTTGCCTCGCTTTTTGACTATTATTTTGATAACGAGAAAAATGTTATCATTACAAATATAAGGCGTAATTCAACTCATTTAAAAGGATATCTTGAATACTGCACACCCATATATATAAGTGTGCATGGCTGGAAACGTGCTATTTTAAAGACCTACACAAACGACAGGTTTATAGAAGCACATTGCCAAAACTATATTAATCTTCTTTCGGCGCTGACAGGAGTTTCTATTACTCTTGTTTCTTATGGACCTACGAGAGAAGATAAAATCTTTATTACAAGGTCACAAGAAAAGTAATTTTTATAAAATGCTATGAGTTGCTAATTTGCAATTCATAGCATTTTTTTATATAATTTGCATAACGGAGGAATGACAAATGGTATTTATAGTTAATGGAGAAAATCAAGGTGTACGTCTTGATGCATTTGTTTCAAAATGTGATGAAAAGATTTCAAGAACGCTTGCACAAAAATTAATAAATGAAGAAAAAATTTTGGTGAACGATAAACCTTCAAAAGTTTCATATAAAGTAAAAGAAAACGATAGTATTTTTGTCCCGGATGATGCAACAAAAACTACATCTGGAGAATTAAAAGCTGAGGATATAAAGATAGATATCCTATACGAAGATGAAGACATTATAGTTGTAAATAAACCTAAAGATATGGTGGTGCATCCTGGAAGCGGAGTGACATCTGGCACGCTTGTTAATGCCGTTTTAGGTAAGCATGATTTATCTGATGGAACAGAAGATTTTAGACCTGGAATAATTCATAGATTAGATAAAAATACAACAGGTTGTTTAGTAATTGCAAAGAATAATTATGCTCATGAAAGCATTGCAGAACAAATAAAAAATAGAACAACAAAAAAGATTTATTGGGCACTTGTCAAAGGAATAATAAAAGAAGAAAAAGGCGTTATAGATATGCCAATTGCAAGGTCTAAAATAGATAGGAAAAAGATGTCTGTAGATAAAGAGGGAAAAGAAGCTCATACAGAATTTAAAGTTTTAAAAAGATTTAAAGAAGGATACACATTAGTTGAAGTACTTTTAAAAACTGGAAGAACACACCAAATAAGAGTTCACTTTTCACAAATTGGATTTCCTGTAGTAGGAGACAGCACATATTCAAGTGGCAAAAATCCTTTTGGAGTAACGTCACAAATGCTTCACAGCAAGATTTTAGGTTTTACTCATCCAACTTCAAAGAAGTGGATGGAATTTGAAGCACCACTTCCAAAAGAGTTTGAAAACGTAATAAAAAAGCTTGAAATTTTAACATAAAATTAATATTTGATTGAATAGTAATATGGTAGAATATTTTTGAGTATTATGCACATTTTGTGCAAATAAATATGAAAAGAGGACTGATTTATGAAAAAAATAGTTTTTGCACTATTAGTAATGATGATATCACTATTTTCAATCGCAAGTGCAGCAACATCATTAACATTTAAGGATTTACCAAAAGATCACTGGGCTTATAACTACGTTTATTCAATGGTAAACGAAGGAGTAATCAATGGTTATGAAGATGGCTCATTTAACCCAAGTGGAACAATTACAAGAGCGGAATTTGCAAAAATATTAACAGAGTCATTTAAAATTGATACTAAAAAAGCAAAAAGTAATACAAAATTTGAAGATGTAT
This sequence comes from uncultured Clostridia bacterium, assembly GCA_947164995.1. Lineage (GTDB taxonomy): Bacteria > Bacillota > Clostridia > TANB77 > UBA1234 > RGIG6105. Next base: position 12,641 of record CAMUYU010000008.1, on the reverse strand, counting down.
CAAAAGATGATTGGTATTATCCATACGTAAATGCGGTTAGTGATTATTTATCTGATCGTACAGAAGATGGTAAAACTTACTTCGACCCTTCAGCTCCAGCAACAAGAGCTGAAATGACTATGGCTATGGTTTTAGCTATGGGCAAAGGTGACAATAAGTACGACGACACAGTAATTGAAAACTTTATAGATAATGAAGAAATACCAGAAAAATACAAAAAATATGTAGCTATTGCTTATCAAAATGGATATATAAGTGGTTATGATGATAATACCTTTAGAGCAGAAGATCCTCTAACAAGAGCAGAATCAACTACATTGGTTACAAAGACTTTAGTTGAAGAAGATAAAATGGAAGTTGTTGACTGGACAGTAGTTGATTTTGATAAAGAAGTTGAAATAATAGAACCACCAGCTATAAAAAGTTCTGAAATAAACTACATTTCAGCTATGAGTTCAACATCATATAGTAATGATGGTATTCCTACACAACAAGCAGCTACAGCCGCTGCAGCAACAAGTGTATTTAATAGTAAAGTTCAAGTTTCTAGAAAAGGTAATATAAAGATTAAATTAGCTTTTCCATTAAAATCAAATGAAAGTATAGAAGTTAAATACAACGAATATTATCCAACAATTCTAAAAAAAGCAACTGTAAATGGTGCTGAAATCACTATAGATGACAACGAAATCATGGATTATCATAGAGTAGCTATGAGTCAATTCCCAGCTGCAAAAGTAAGTACAAATGATCCAGATAGAAAAATAGAAGTTTACTTCAACAATGGAGAGGAAACGGTACTATTAGGAAACATCAAAGTTACAATAGTAGAAATCGAAAATCCAGTTGCAGCAATTTATGTATCATCATTAGACTTAAGTTATACAGATTCACAAGGTCGTATGATGATGGGTGTTTCAAATGCTCCTATGGGTTCAGCTTATTACACAAATAAAGGTGTTTCAATTTCAAAAAACGGAAGCGTTAATATTAAGCTTTCAAGAAATATAAAAACAGATGAAGAAAAAGTTGTATTTGCATTAGAAGGAACAAATTATTCATTTGAAGATTTTACTATAGATGGTAATACTATAAAGATTAAAGACAATGATTTGATAAACTTCTTTAAAGAAACAAATCCTACAGAAAAGAAACTTGTTCTTATGGTTACAAATCCAAACGATGAAAGAACAATTGGTTTCTTAACATTTATTGTTATAGAACCTACTGTAGAAGAAAAAGGTAATTTCATTTATGGAATATCTTATGATTATATTACAGAAGAAGGCAAGCGTTTAGGTCTTGGACATGCTTCAAACCCTGAATATGCACCTGCTGTATTTAGATCAAGTGCAAAAGTTTCAAGAGAAGGAAACATTAATTTAAGTCTATATACTCCATTGACAGATGGACAAGAAATCGAAGCTACATATAACGAATATTATTCAAAACCATTAAAGAACTGTTCTATAAATGGTGCTTCTATTAACATAGATGATAATGAAATAATGGAATATCATAGAGTTGCAAATGAGTATTATCCAGTTGCAAGAAATGGTAATGTAGACCCTGATAGAAAAATTGAAATAGTATTAAAAGAAAATGGAGTTTCAAAAACAATTGCAATTGTTACAGTTGAAATTATTGAACCAGCAGATCCTGTAAAAATGATTATAGTTACTGGATTGGAAACTTCACAAGTGAATCCAGATGGTTCAATTATGATGGGTGTTGCAACAGCACCAATGGGAACACCATATTTTAACAGTTCAGTACAAACATCAAATAATGGAAAGATTAAAGTTAAACTTTCAAGAGCATTAGAAAGCAATGAAAAATTATACTTAATGGTAGATGGTGAAGAAATATCTTCAAAAAATGCAGCAGATACTAAATCAAAAGAATTTACAATCAGTGGCAATCAAATGGTTGAAGTTGCACAAAAGAAAGAAGATTCAACATTCCAATTAGTTCTTACAGTTAAAAAATCAGGTGATGAAAGAACAATTGCCTTTATTACAGTAACTGCTATAAACAATACTCCTGCTACTGTACAAATACTTCCAATAGTTGTTAATTCTATGAAATATAATTATACAGATGAGTATGAGAGTCAATCTAATACAGAGAAAGTACCAGTAGCTACTTCAGAAGTATTTATGGCAAATGCAAAAGTTTCTAAAAATGGAAAGCTTACTCTTAACTTCTCAAGAGATTTAGCAAAAGGTGAAAAAGTTGCAGTTGTTGTTGATTCGAATTTAGATTACGTTGAAGTTAATAATAAACAATTAGTAGTAAATGGTAACAAAATAATAGAGTTATTAGGAACCAAAAAGTTTGAAAGTGAAGGAAAGAAAACACCTGCTACTGAAGAACAAGTTAAAGAAGGAACTTTATTATTTAGAGTTGAAAATGGAACAGATGAGCAAACATTTGCACAAATAAAAGTTGAAGTAATAAATCCTGTAGAACTAAAAATATTATCAAAAACAGGTTCAAATGCTGAGGGATACACTATAAAACTTAGCAGATCATTAAGAAATGGAGAAGAAATAAAAGCATATTATGCATATTACCCAATGACTGCTTATAAAGAAATACCGGGAGTTATAGTTAATGGAGATATAATTACTATTCCTGCAAGCGGAATACAAGAAGTTTGGTTTGTAAAAGATCCAAGAGGTAATTATCCAGCAGTTGTAGCACACCATACAGCTAAAGTTACTCTAGAAAAAGATGGAGAAACAATAGATATTGGTTCGTTTGCAGTAGGTGGGGAAATGGACCGTCATTATGGTGGTGGAACAAAAGGAACAATAGCTCAATAAATAAAAGAAGTACAAAGGAGAAAAATATGAAAATCGTTTTCGTATCGGGAGAAGTTGCACCTTATTCAAAAACGGGAGGGCTTGCTGATGTGGCAGGCTCTCTCCCAAAAGAATTTCTTAAAATGGGGCATGAAGTTTTAGTTATCACTCCAAAATATAGAGAAGTAAGGCAAAGTTTAGAATATGTGAATGACTATAGCATAGAAATGTGCAATAAAAATATTTCTGCTATTGTAAAAAAACATGTTCAACATATTGATGAAAAAGAACTTAACACATATTTTGTTGATAGTGCTTATTACTTTGATAGAGAAGGTATGTATTGTCATCCTGATGAAGCGGAAAGATTTGCATTTTTTGATAAAGTAGCATGCAAAATAATAGATGAGTTTAATCCAGATATCATTCATCTAAACGATTGGCAAACAGGACCAATAGCAGTTTTGATGAGAGATGTATATAAAAACTATTCTGCAAAGATTATCTATACAATTCACAATATGGAATATAACGGAAAATTTGAAGCGGAAAACATTAAATATTTTGGTTTGGACCCTAACTATTATTTGACACCTCAAAAACTTGAATTCTTTGGCGAATTTAGTTTTTCAAAAGCAGGAATTTTATATGCCGATATTGTTACTACTGTTAGCCATACATATGCACAAGAAATTCAAACGCCAGAATATGGTTTTGGTTATGAAGGCTTATTAAAATTTAAAAAAGATCAAAACAAATTATTTGGAATAATTAATGGTATTGATTACGAAAGACACAACCCTGAAACTTCCAAATTAATTTTTAAAAATTATAATGCTGATACAATTGAAAATAAAAAATATAACAAGACAAGACTTCAAGAACAGCTTGGACTTCCAATTAAAGATGTGCCTATGATTGCTATAATATCTAGAGTTGTAAATCATAAAGGCTTTGACATTTTGATTGAAAGCATGAAAGAAATATTAGACCAAGATATTCAATTTGTTCAACTTGGTATAGGAGATACCCATTATTTAAATAGACTATATTTATTAAGAGAAAGACATCCAAACAAAGTTTCAATTAATGATATTTTTGATAGCGAGCTTGCAGAAAGAATTTATGCAGCTTCAGATATTTTTTTGATGCCATCATTATTTGAACCATGTGGACTTTCACAATTGATTTCATTTAGATATGGAACAATTCCTATAGCAAGAAAAACAGGTGGATTAAATGATACTGTAATAGGGTATTTAGGAAACAAAGAAAGAGGAAATGGTTTTACATTCTTTAATAGTAGAAGCGAAGATTTAACTGAAGTTACAAATCTAGCTTTAGATACATATAAAAATAAAGAAGAATGGACAGCTCTTGCAAAGAGAGTTATGGGACTAGATTTTTCTTGGAAAAAATCAGCAGAAGAATATATAAAATTATATAGAAAGATATAATTATTTATAAATTATGTTGTGATAACATTAAAAGGAGCATTCAAAATGGGAATGATAAGATTACAAAAATATTTAGCAGAATGTGGAGTTGCTTCACGCAGAAAATGTGAAGAATATATTGCTGCAGGTTTAATTAGAGTTAATGGTGATGTTGTAACAGAACTTGGTACAAAGGTTGATCCATTAGCAGATAAAATTGAAATAAAAGGATTAAAGCTACAATTAAAACCTGAAAAGAAAGTATATTTAATGCTAAATAAACCAGTAGGGTATGTAACTACTTTGAAAGATGAAAAAGGTAGAAGTACTGTCATGGAACTTCTAAAAGGAGTTAGTGAAAAAGTAGTTCCTGTAGGAAGGCTAGATATGTACACATCAGGATTATTACTCTTTTCAAACGATGGAGACTTTATTAATAAAGTTACACATCCAAGTCATGAAACAACAAAGACTTATGTAGTAAAAACTCGCGGAGTACCTACAGAAAACGATTTAGAAAGATTAAGAAATGGCATAAAAATAGAAGACTACACAACTTCACCTGCAAAAGTAGAAATGCTTTTAACAGACAATAAAAATGATGTTGCAAGAATTAGAATTGAGATTCATGAAGGTAAAAATAGAGAAGTTAGAAAAATGGTTGAAGCTATAGGTTTATCTACTATAGCACTAAAACGCGAAAGTATTGGAAGTCTAAGCGTTGAAGGCTTAGAAAAAGGTGAATGGAGATACCTATCTGATGCTGAAGTAAAAAGCATTTTAGAAAATACATAGTGGCGGTAAAAACCGCCATTTTTTATGCAATTTTTGTTGCATTATGTAAACAAATATGATAAAATAATAAACGTAGAATGAAACTTGTAATCAATAAGGAGGATAATTCCTATGAATAAAGAAGAAGTTCGGTACGATAATCCCAAAATGCAGCGCACCTGCAATGAGCTCAAGAAAGAGCTTACAAAGCTTTGCCAAAACATCGACGTGATGCTTGGTGAACGGGATGACCCGTACATGCGGTTTATTCCGTACGAGAATGCAGATAAAGCAAAAGACGCCGAGAAGTTCATTCGCTGGATGCTGACAACCTTCAAAAATTACTTCAACAGCAATCAGGAAGTTTACAAATTTGTGGGCTATCTCAACAAGAGAATGGAGAGACTCGATAATGAGATAGTCAGAAAGGAGCATCAAACTACACTTTTCCCTGAAGAGGAGGTGAGAGTCGAACTTCAAGCTCTCCAAATCGAGAAAAAGCGTCTGTTGAAGGCAAAACGTATATGTAAAAATGGGAGGGATGAATTCGAATATTTATTCCACTATAATCCTTAAAAACAAGAGGCAAGCAACTAGCTTGCCTCTATTTTTATGGATGCCCCAAATTCGGAAACTTCAAAAATAATTCTTGCATTTATAATTGTTATGTGCTAATATATTAATGCTTGCAATTTTCAAGCATTTGACAATGTTTATTATTTTATATTTATATATATCAAGGTGAGGTGAAAGTAATGAAAGAAGGAATACATCCAAATTACCAAGAAGCTACTATTAGATGTGGCTGTGGCAACGTTATGACAGTTGGCTCTACAAAAGAAAGTATGACAGTTGAAACATGTTCAAAATGTCATCCATTCTACACAGGAAGCCAAAAATTCCAAGTTGCTAGCTCAAGAGTTGAAAAATTCAAGGCAAAATATGGTATTAAAGACTAAAAAAGATAAAAAGGTAGCTACTCAAAAGAGTAGCTATTTTTTTGTCTTTTTTTAATATATTACAAATATATTACAGATATATTACAATTGTTAATTCCGTAGCAAATATATGCTAAAATTAATGTCGGTATATTATACATTTTCGGAGGTATTATAATGGAATTTGTTGCTAATAAACTATCAAAATATAAGGCACTTGGCGTAGTACGTCACGTGCTATTTTTGTGCGTATTACTTATATCGCTTTCTTCCGTATCTTTTGCGGCGGTATACAACGTAGGAACGGCTGCACAATTAAAGGAAGTATCTACAAGAGTTGCAAATGGATACACGTATGCGGGCGATACAATTAATATAACTGCAAATATAGATTTAAATGGTAGTAGCACAAATCAATGGGTGCCTATTGGTGGTGCTACATATCCATTTGATGGTATATTCGAAGGAAACGACTTCATAATAAGTGGTTTATATATAGATAGAACGGCTGACTATAATGGACTTTTTGGAAAAGCAAGTACCCCTTCAATAATTAGAAATATAAATGTTTCTGGTTATGTTAAAGGTGGTAACTATACTGCAGGAATAGTTGGATATAGTAATGGTAGAGTAGAAAGTTGTAAGAACGCTTGTAATGTTATAAATAGTGGAAATAAAAACTGCTATGGTGGTATAGCAGGATTATGTAGTAATGGAAAATTGATAAGTTGTAGAAATACAGGAAGTATAACAGGTTATCAATATACAGGTGGAATTTGTGGACAATTTTTAGGTTCGGACGAGATATCAAAGTGCAGCAATGCGGGAGCTGTTACAGCAACATATTATTATTGTGGTGGAATAGCAGGTTCAGCAGTCAATATTGAGTTTTCTTATAATGTTTCTCCAATAACTAGTAGTAGTTATTTTGTGGGTGGATTACTTGGAGTGGTTTCTAATAGTATCAATAAATGTTATAACCAAGGTTCAGTAACAGCTTCTAATGGTACTGACGTAGGAGGACTAGTTGGCGAGGCTTCTGGTAGAAGTGTTACTATAACTAACTCATACAATGAAGGAAATGTTATTGGAAACACACAAACAGGTGGAATAATTGGAGATATGAGTGGCTCAAGAGGCCAATACGATATGTACATTGATAGAGTGTATAATTTAGGATCTGTTCAAGGTAGAGATGATCGTATTGGAGGAATTGTAGGATGCGAGTATTATACCAATATAACAAATGTATATAATTTAGGCAGTATTTCAGGTGGAGGATATACAGGATGTGGTGGTATTGTTGGATATGAGTTTTCTTCAGATTCAACCTATATTACGAGATATGTTTATAATGCTGGAGCAATTACCAACGGAGGACCAATTTATAGAGATTCTATGTATGGTACGATTAATGATGCGACAGTATCTGATGCTTATTATTTAAATGCGGGTTCAACAGGTTATAGAGTTGGTACACCCAAAACGGCAGAAGAACTTAGAGCTACAAGTATGGTGTCTTTGTTGAATGGCTCTCAAGGTTCAGTTTGGAAGATGGGAAGTGAAAGAACAAATGGTTTTCCAGATTTGATAATAGATGGAATAGAAACTGAAATTGAAACAACATATGAAATATGGACGGTTGAAGATTTAAAAGAATTATCAAGAAATGTAAATAATGGAATAGACTATAATAATTCCATTGTTTATTTAATGGCAGATTTAGATTTAAATGGTAGTAGTTCGAACCAATTTACACCTATTGGAAATCAAAATAGAATATTTCAAGGGACCTTTGAAGGCAATAATCATACTATAAGTAATATTTATATAAATCAAACAAATGGATATTGTGGACTTTTTGGGCAAATCGGTGCGCAGTCAAGAATACAAAATCTAACTATTACAGGATTTGTTAAAGGTGGGGCAAATACTGGTGGTTTAGTAGGGTATAATGGCACTGGAAAAATTAAGAATATTATAAACAAATGTGAAGTTAATGCTAATGGAAATGTAAACTACGTTGGAGGAATTTGTGGACAAAATAGAGGTAGTGTTTCAGAATGTTCAAATTATGGAAAAATAATTGGATATTCATATACTGGTGGTATATGTGGTTATTCAACAACTACATATTCTTTAAGTAATTTAAAAAATTTAGGTAATATTGTTTGTGGCTCAAATTATTGCGGAGGAATTTCTGGCGCAGCTGACATAGTCGAAGACTCATTCAATGCCGGAGTAATAAGTAGCAAATCAGGAAGTACAACAAACTATGTAGGCGGGATTGTAGGCAATTTAGTTTCTAGAGTTGAGAGATGTTATAATAAAGGAACAGTTTATTGCCCTGGAAGCAACGATATCGCTGGAATAGCTGGAACAATAGGTAGAGGTTTTATAATTAGAAATTGTTATAATGAAGGTTTAATATTTGGTGCAACTAGTACCTCTGGAATAGCGGGTTATTGTAGCTCTAGAAATTATTCTGGATTAATAGATAGAGTTTATAATTTAGGAACAGTCGAAGGAGGAGTTAATGCAGCAAATTATACTCGTACAGGTGGAATAGCAGGTGATATTACAGATACCAACATTTCTAATGTTTATAATTTAGGAAATGTCATAGGTCATACTGGCTCTGATACTGGTGGTATTTTAGGTGATGAGTATTCAAATACAAGCTCTAATTACATGAAAAATATTTATGATGCTGGAGTAGCAGTTCAAAGTGATTCGGAAAGAGAATGTTTAGGGGATTTTAGACGTTCTACAGTTAGCAATGTGTATTATATGCAAGGATTATTTACTGAAGAAGGAAATGCTGTGGTAAAAACACCTAATGAGCTTCGCTCGAGCAATATGGTTTCGCTTCTGAATGGGTCGCAAGGTGCAGTTTGGAAGATGGGTAGTGCTAGAACTTTATATTTTCCAGATTTAATTATGGGTGAAATGAATAGCGAATTGCCATCTGCTTATGAAATAAACAATGAAGCAGAATTTCGTCAATTTGCAAGTATGGTGGCTAATGGGAAAAACTATGCTTTTGATACCATAAATCTTATGGCAGATATTTCTTTAAATCCAAGCATAGCAAATAATATTGCCCCTATTGGTAATATGGCAAATCACTTTGAAGGAACATTTAATGGAAATGGGCATACGATTAGTGGAATTAATATTAATTTAAATCAGGAAAATGTTGGTCTATTTTCTGTAATTGGTGGTTCTGCGGTAATCAAAGATTTGAATATTACGGGCACGATTAAAGGAAGCAAAAATACAGGTGGATTTGTTGGATATAATGCGGGCACAATACAAAACTGCATTAATTATTGTAATGTATCTAATTTAGGAAATAATTCAAATACTGGAGGACTTGTTGGAGATAACGAAGGAAGGATTATTTCATGCAGTAATCAAGGAAATGTTGCTGGCTATACAAAAGTTGGTGGACTAGCAGGAACATCATATGGTACATATTCAATAACTGATTCAAATAACTATGGTAGTGTTTCAGCAAGTGGAAATTATTGTGGAGGCTTGGCTGGAGTAGGTGGTTACTTTGAAAATGTTTATAATAAAGGTTCTGTCTCTAGCACTTCATACTATACAGGTGGTTTAATGGGTAGTATGCTTGTAGGAGTAACAAAGAGTTATAATGAAGGAGCAGTTAACACCACTGGAACAGATACTGCCGGAATAGCTGGATTAGTAGGTGGTGGAGATTATTTTATAATAGATTGTTATAATGCTGGTGATATTGTTACAACAAGTGGACAAGCAGGAGGAATCATTGGATATTTTAGTGGAAGACAAAATTCAAATGCAATTATTAGTAAAGTGTGTAATTTTGGTTTAGTAAAGGCTCCAGAACGAGCTGGAGGAATTGCTGGAGATATTGAATTTACCAGTGTAATAAATGCATATAATCTTGGGACAATTGATGCGTCAGGTTCATCTTGCGGAGGACTATTTGGTATGGAATCATCATACACTTCTTCAAACATTGAATTTAAGTATTTGTATAACGCGGGACAGGTAACAAATGGTGGAACAATATTTGGCACGTCATATGATAGCCCAAGAGCTGCTCTTCATAATTTATATTATTTGGAAGGAGTAGCAGCGACAGAAACTCCAAGAAGTGATGTTCAAGTTAAAACTACAGAAGAATTAAGAAATTCAAATATGCTTAGCTTATTAAATGAAAATCAAAATCCTCCAGTTTGGAGCATGCCTCCAAATAACGATATCAATAGAGGATTCCCAATGTTTGAATTTTATCCAAACGAGAGACCTTTAATAACAGATGGTGTACCACCTACAATTTCATTCTTGCCAGATGGAAATAGATTAAATGGTCAAAGTGTAGAAGATAGTTACACCAAAACATACTTCTCAAAGATAACAGTTGTAGATAATAACGAAGGTGACGGAGTAGATAGTTCTTCAATTAGATATGCATTAACTCAAAGTGAAGAACAACCTGCAGATGGCGAATTAACATACACATTTGCAGAAAACACATTTGAAAAAACAGTAAACTTTGTAAACAAGAGTGGCTTATGGTACATCTGGGTAAAAGCAAGTGATGTAAATGGAAATACAACTTATGCAAGAAGTAATCCGTTCTACTTAGATGCAGTACCACCAGAAGGTACAATACTTATAGGCCCTGCTTCAGCAAATCAACAAGTTGCAGAAGTTGCAGGAGAAAAATACACAAACGACAATACAGTTAACTTATTTATTTCAGCAATAGATAATGTAAGTAGTGTGGATAAAATAACTGTTGCATTCTTTAATGCAGATACAGATAGTCAATACGATCAAGTAAGAGAAGCAGATTTAACTTGGGAAAACTTCACAATGAACAAGATTTGGAATTTAAATCCTGGTGAAGGAGAAAGAATAGTTTATATTGTATTGAAAGACAAAGCTGGAAACCAAACAACATATTTTATTGATACGCCATAAACACCATAGTGGAGGCCTTTGGCCTCCATATGGTAGTGTATTGTTAATAAAAGAGCATTACAAAACAAATTATTTTGAGGTGAGGTTTTTATGAAAAAAGAAATGAAGAACAAAGTTTTAATTGCAAGAATTGTTTTAATAATCATACTATTATTAATAATTGTTGGAATTATATTACTGATTGCAAAAAGAAGTAAAAAAGAGCCAATTAATGAAATATTTGATGTTTCCAAAGGAATGGAAGACATCATGGAAAATACTAGATTAAGAGAATACAAAGATCCGAACTTTAGCGGTGACATGGATACTGCTGGAGTACTTAAAATTGATTTTAGCGACTTAAAAGGAGCTGCTTACCAACAACTTGGTGAGATTAACGAAGATACACTAACTGGTGTATGGTTTGTTAAGATGGGCGATAGAAATCAATACAATACTATCGTAAAAAGAATCAATGATAAGTTAAAGGAATTAAAAAACAAATATAAAAACGAGCCTAAACTAAACTTCGTATTAAATGACCCAGATAACTTTGTCGTTACAGAAAAAGAAGGAATAGTTATAGGTGTTATAGCTTCTGATGCTGGAGCAATTGCATCAGGTGTTGAGACAGCAATATATAATCAAAATATGAAAGTTGAAGAAGCTGAAAGAGAAAAAGAAATGAAAGAAATCGAAAAGAGTATGCCAGCACCAGCACCAACTTCTGGAGAACTTGCAGACTAATTCGCATTGAGCAGTTGTGCTCTTTAGATAAGTAGTACAAGATTACTAAATTTTTAAAATTAGGAGTTAAAAAATGAAAAACAAAAAACTATTATTATTTTCAATATTAACTATATTATTATGCATGGCAAATAGCTTTGCTTTGGCGGCGACAATTAACGTAAGTACTGTTGCAGAGCTCAAAGCTATATCGGATAACGTTGCAAACGGAAATACATACGTAGGAGATATAGTTAATCTAACTGCTAATATTAATTTAAATGGAAGTTCTTCAAACAAATGGACACCAATAGGTAATGCTACATATCCTTTTGATGGTACTTTTGAAGGAAATAACCACACCATAAGTGGATTGTATGTAGATAATAGTGCAGGCTATGCAGGTCTATTTGGAAAAGCAAGTAGTATATCTTACATCCAAAATGTTACTGTTTCTGGGACTGTAAAAGGTGGAACCTACTTAGCGGGATTAGTTGGATATTCAAATGGTAGAGTTGAAAATTGTACAAATAATTGCACAGTAACAGGTTTAACTGAATATATACAAAACGTGGGAGGAATTGCTGGTACATATAATAACGGAAAGATTCTAAATTGCGTAAATACAGGAGATATAACGGGATATAAATACGTTGGTGGTATTTGTGGTTTAGGATATGCAGGAGAAGAAATAGTAGGTTGCGAAAATAGAGGAAAAATAACAGCAAGTTTTCAAGCTAACTCTCTTGGTAACTATTTGGGAGGTATTTCAGGAAAAAGCTATGGTTTAGATGATTGCATAAATAGAGGAAAAGTTGTTGCACCAAATAATGATTATGTAGGAGGTATTGTAGGATATTGCTCTGATGGACATATTAAAAATTGCAAGAATATAAATGCTACGGTAGAAGGCACTACATATACAGGAGGAATAGCAGGAAAGGCCGACGGAGTAGAAGGAATACAATTTTGTAGTAACACAGGAGTAATAACCTCATCAGCAA
>CAMUYU010000007.1 GCA_947164995.1 uncultured Clostridia bacterium | reverse complement strand
CATACGTGGAATTTTTCATTTTCATCACTTTCAACAGGCTTACTAATAAACATCTTTTGTGCTAGGAATTCTTTTGGATGTCTTTTAACAGACTTCATTATTTTGTTATATTCTCCTTCTAAGCATGCTTCTTTTATTGAAATATCTTCTCCTACTCTTCCACATGCTGGTTTATAAATATACCCTGCTTTTCCTGCTGCATATTTAACTTCCATTGTTTCTGGAAGAAGATGTCTCCACGTATCTAACGAAATACCATTTTTTTCTAGCTCATGCCAAACTAAAGGAAATCTCTTTGTTTGTGCATAAATTGCTATTGGGTGATTGCAGGAAGTAGTTGTTGTATTAAAGTAACCTCCCCAACGTTTTGGTCTCATACCAATCATCCATTCAAGTGGTGTAAACCTAATAATTGCATCTAGTTCACATTCATTTCCAGACAAACTAGAGTATGCTTTTCTATCCAAGAACCTGACGTGATCAGCGGCTCCATAAATAGTATGAAAGCCTTTTTCTTTTAAAGCATCTCCTATAAATTGCATTACTTGCCTATCATCACTATATGAAGTGCAATGAACGAACATTATATTTCCACCAGGCCTTGTTTTCTTTTCTATGGCAGAAATAAAATTTTCTCCAAAATTAACAAATTGCAAATCATCTCTATTAATTGCTTTTTTAGCATACACAGGCAAAATTGAACTTTCTGCAAATCCTCCTGGGACATCGCTATTAACCTCACTAACGGCAAAGTCTCCATCTTGTGTTGGGTGAAAATCAAATCGCATCAATCTAATATTATTTTTACTATCATATTGAGCCATATTTTTTAATTCACTTCTAATTTGTTTTGGAAGTGCCAAGGGTTTTGCAACATTACGATGACTATTCAAAAACTCTTCTGAATTTCTGGTCTCTTCATCAAGTTTTTCAGTATATTCTTTCAACGTCTTATGTTCTTCTTTAGTAAGCACTAGAACATGATTGGCAATTGTATTGTTATCTAAAAACTGAGGGTCCCATTTATAGCAGTTAAACATTGCATCTAATCTATATTCTTTATAGTTTTCTTCGTTAATTGTTATAAGCTTTATAATAATCATCTTCTTTCGTACAATTATTCAAGGTAATTCTATCATACATAGTATTTAGTTTCCACTTATTACTATTTGAAGTAACAATTTAACATCTATTATATTTATTTCCTTATCTTTATTCATATCACATGATGTACGTTCTTTTAAAGATGGATTTGATACTCCAGCAATTACTTTTTGTAATAGTAGTTTCACATCAATAATATTGATATTATCATCTTTATTTAAATCACCTAGTATTACATGTTGGCCTGATGTACCTTTTAATGTATTATAGAAATCCATAGCTATACTAGCTCTAGAAGCAATTGTACTATCACCTTGATAATTTGGCTTTTCATATCCATGAAGCCACACTTCACTGGCACCAATAACTTTAAGTAACTTTTCATCTGTAACACCAGATACTGCTGTGCAAGCTCTACCAACTGATAAAAGTGTTGATTCATTTGCAAAAATATTAACCATCATATTTCCATTAAGATTACTATACCATGAAGAACTATAATATCCATTTGCTGTATTTTCAAATTCATATTTTAAAAATTCCATTTGACCATAAGGGTCTGATACATCATATCCATTTGCTCTCATATAATTCACTAAATTAATATGTCTTTCAGCTGACCATTGGCAAAGACCATAGCCATAGCTTGAAGCATATGGCTCGCCACCATTATTTAAATGTGCAGTGTATTCCGCATCTGTAACTCCATATTGAGTATTAGCACTATTTTCTAAATTGTTAGATGCAAGTCCTGATTCTACCATAATATTGCCCATTATTCCTGCTGCCGCATATTCATTTCCAAAGCTATCAACTAATATATCCCAAAGTTCCCCATTGCTAACAACTGTATAATCTGCATATACACATGGTATTGCTAAAACCAAACAAATAATAAAAATACTAACTATTTTTTTCATAAATACTCTGCTTCCCTCTTCTTTTCTTAGTTTCCACTTATTACTCTTTGTAATAATAGTTTAACATCTATAATATTAATTGCTCCATCGTTGTTTAAGTCACAAACTTCAATCTCTTCAGATGTTGGACTTAAAACTCCAGCAATTACCTTTTGAAGTAATAACTTAACATCAATAATATTAATATTTGTATCATTATTCAAGTCTCCAGGAGTTCTACCAACTACTGGGTCCATATCGTGAGTCGATATTAAAAATGTTTTTAGATAACTAGTATAACTAGAAGCATCTCTCCAATACAATTCGCTATCGCCATTAAACGTAACACTAATATCGTCTATAGGAACAAGTTCACCATCTGGCCAATTAGCCTTAACTGTAACTTCGGCATAATATATATGTCCTTCTTCAAATACTTCATCCTCGGTTAATTTGTTATATCCAGATCCTTGTTCTGCATGACCCCATTCAACAGAATAAATATAGTATGGTTCTCCTTCTGGAACAGCAAGTGCTGGCATTTCACTTGTCTTCTTACCTATTATTGGATAATGGAAATTAATAATTTCAACTACACTAATTATTTTTTTCCATCTTGCATATAATGTCATACTTTCTGTAATTTCAGTATTTTCAAAATCAAATAATATTGTAAATCCTGAGTCTTCATACCAATCTAAGAAAACATATCCTTCTCTTTCTGGATTATCTGGCTTTGTAATTTTACTTTCTGGAACAATGTTATAAATAGTATCAACTTCAGTTCCACCATTAGATTCAAAATCTACTTGAATACTACTTTCTAAAGTATATCTTTGTTCATAGCTAATATCATAATCCCCAATAACACCCAGTGCAAAGTTTTCTCCATTTACCGTTATGTTTCTAGGGAAATCAAAAAATTGACCATTACATACACTTTCAAATCTAATTTGAACTACATATTTATAAAGACCTGTTTCAAATTTAGTGTGATTTTCTAACACTTCATCTTCCCATATATAGTTATTATGATATACCCCCTGTCTTATTGAAGCATATTCAAAAGCTTCACTTGGAGTAACACTTGTTAAAGTTACTTCTGGGAACGTAATTTCAGCGCCACACTCTGCAACAAAAGGCTCTGAAATTGTAAATTCAGCAGCAGTTACTGTAAAACCTTCATTCCATTTTGCAAAATATGAAACATCTTGAGTTATAGGTACACTTGGATCAAATTCTTGGTCTCTACCATCAAACCATCCACCAAAAAAGTATCCTTTTTTATTTGGTTGTCTTGGAAGTGTTGCATATCTTCCCTGTCCTATTTTTTGAGTTACTGTAGGTTCATTTGAAGCTTGAGGATAGAAAGTAACGATATAAGATGGAATACTATCATAATATAAAAGAATTTCACCATCATACTCGCCTATTTGACGCCACTCGCTTTTAATCTGTTTTGGAGTGTCCGAATTTAGAATTATAATATCGATATCATCTGCAGCAGTATAGCCTTCTTCAAATTGAAAATAAAATAAAAGACGATATGTTTTATTATTTTCAAATTCTTCATAGTATCCTACAAGATGTGAATCAGTTTGCATCCATTGTCTTGTATAATTTGCAATTCCCTCTCCACTTCCTTCAATGCCCTCATACGCAGTTCGACTTTCAAAGCCTGCAACTGGTGCTTTTACCCCCGAAATTGTAATACTTGTTACTTCAGTTGCAAAAGCTGTAGGAAAAGCCATAATAAATAGACACAATGTAAAAAACAATATTAAAAAACTTTTTGACCTATTTTTCATCATTATCCTCCAAAATTAAACTTATTCCCTAATATTGTATCAATTATTATGGCTAAATTAAAGCAATTTAATGTAATTGAAACAATTAAAAAAATTATTGTTTAAACACTTTCAATAAACTATAATATTATTAGCTAAATAAAAACGTTTTAAAGGAGCTTATTATGAATAAAATAAAAATCTTATTATTAGTAATATCTATTTTAGTGATATCTTCAGTTGCGTTTGCTATGGAATTAACCATTAATAACGTAACAACTACTTATGAAGGCCCAGATGTTTCGTTATATCTTAATGGAGCCTTATTTACTCCATCTCAAGGTCAAATGCCGCCTGTAATTACAGATGGAAGAACTTTAGTACCAATTAGAGAAGTTTTTGAACAATTAAATGGAAAAGTTGATTGGGATAATGAAAGCAGAAAAGCAATTATTTCTATGAATGGAAATACTATTATTCTTACAATTAATAGTAACGTTGCTTTAGTAAACGATGCCCCTACTTCACTTGATGTACCTGCAAAAATAATAAACGATAAAACTATGGTTCCAGTAAGATTTATTTCTGAAAATTGTGGTTTATTAGTTGATTGGAATGACGAAACAAAAACTGTTTTAATAAATATTCCATCTACTGAAGCTACTGAACAAGAAACATCAATTAGTATCGTTATCAAGCAACTAAACAGCAAATACGAAAAATATTTTGGTGAGAAAAAGAGTAAAACTGCTGCTTATCAATTGTGTAATATTATTCAATCAAACAATTTAGGTAGCACAGGTCATCAAATTACTATCAGATATTATGGTAGTGGCATAACAGAACAAACCGCTATTGCAAATGTTGATATATATACATTAACTTCTAATATTTTAAAAACTACTCGTTCAAACTTTAATATTTCTGGCGGTTACGATGAAGAAGGATACATTAATGTGGTGAATATAGAAAAAGTTGATTGGTAAAAATTACAGAAATTGAAGCCGATGTAATAAAGAACTCGAGGAAATATTCCTCGAGTTCTCTTTTAATATAAAATATATTGCATTGCCTTTTCAGGCAGATAAAAATTGTATTCATTCCAAGAACTGTATGATACAACTTTTTCTTTGTTATTATTGTGATTTATTCGTTTGTTTTCAAAACGATATGTTTTAATTTCGACATATGGAGCGTCATCTTCTTCTATAAGTATAATACTAGATTTTTGGGTTGGTGCAGAAGAAAATACGATGTCTCCGTCGCTCTCATTTAGATACCAGAATGGTACATCGGAAGAGTTAACAATAGTAGGGGTATTATATGTTGTATCTTGAGGTATACCGTTAATATAATCCGAACTTCCAACAGGGACGTTATAAAAATAAACGAGTTTTTGGTCTAATGTATTTGTGAGAAGTGTATCATCTTTATATTCTATGTTATTGAAATAATTTGTAATTGGTATTGTTAGAATAATGCCAGATAATAGCATTAAAAAGACAAGAGTTTTTTTGAACCATTTTTTTGTAAAGTTATGAAATGGAACAATACAAGTACTTACTACGAATATTGAATAAGCTAGTCCCAACAAGCAACATAAAAAGAATATTGATACAATAGCTTTACCTATATTTTCAAAGCAAAATAAAATATCTCTATGATAATAATACGCTGAAAAAAGACTACCAAAAATCATACCAGAAAAAAGAATGCTGGAGATGATGGCTGAAACATAGCAGGCGATTCCATAGTATTTTTTTGGTTTAAATTTTAAACGACCTTCATTATAATACCGTTCTATCAACTCATACCCGGTCAAGTTAAGACATAGACGAAGAAAAATTACCGATACAACACCTATAAAAAACAGGACACACAAAATAACCATGCTTTTTTCCTTTCGTTCCTAAAAAATAATTTAGATACAAATTAAATTTTAACATTATGTTAACTATTATACACCACGGTTTACGTAATGTCAAGTGTGTGTTTGGGATTAAGACTTATTAATAGCGGCGACTATTAGTCGCCGCTTTAGTTTATGAATTACTAATTACTTTTTGAAGTAATAATTTAACATCAATTATATTGATATGGCTATCATTGTTCATATCACGAATTTTTAGTTCTGCAGGTGTTGGATCGTTTAAAGAATTTGAAATAACCCACTGTAAAAGCAATTTAACATCAATTATATTAATATTACCATCTTGATTTATATCACCTTTATCGGTAGATGCTTCACCCCATTGTGCCCAAAAGATATGTCTAATAGGTTGTGTTTCAGAAGTTGTATATTCATCACCAGGCTCATAAAAATCTTGTGTTCCATCTAAGCTACTGCTCCAGCCAATTAATGCTAAATCTCCATTAGTCCATCCTTCAAATGACCCTGGCAAAATCATTGGTTCTCCAACTTCGTAATAAACTATTTCTATCAAATCAGAACCATTGTGACTATAAAAAGCAAGCCTATTATCTTTTTCTTGTGTTGAAATTCCTATTTTAAAGTCATAGCCAGGAATTACGAATGTTCCTTCATATAAACCTTGTTCATTTCTAGTTAATGTAAAATAATCTTGATTAATATTATTGTATCTTAATATTCCTGAAATAGCCTCATAGTGTTCTGCACATTCAACTAGAATTGTTACTGTATCTCCTGTATATAATGAAAGTGGTTTACTATAACTGTAAACTGTTTCACCATCTATTGTTACTGATTGTATGTACATTCCACCAGAAGTTCCCCAATAACTGTCACATGCAACAATTTCTGGACTAACTTTTACAGATGCCACCCCAATACCCAATAATGTTTCATATTCTCCATCTTCATCTGAATCATAAACTAGTTTTACAAAAGCATCATATTTATCAACTTCAAGACCTGTAATAGGTTTGATTCCAAATTGAGATGGATTATTCCAACCTCCCTCTCCGTTAAGAGTACTGATATTCAATTGAGTTGCAAAACAATCTTTGTCTTTGCCTTCTAACTCAAATTTTAAAAAATCTCCATCAATTGTTCCAGATTCTTCTCCTTTTTGAACAACAACAGGTTTAAAGCCCACATCACCATATTCTTCAATCAACATATCAAAAGTTGGAACAATAATTGACGTATCATCATAAGTTGCCATATTCGTTATAACAATATAATTTCCTGGAGTTCTATCAAAATACACATTTCTTGTTTGTTTAGTATTTCTATCAACGTCTAATAACTCTCCGTTTACAAATATCTTAGTGTTATTATCCATAACTTGAGAAAGTGGCTTTTCAATATTCGCAAATCCAACATATGAATCTGAATAATAACCCATTATGTTCATATTTCTTATTTGATAATTCCAATCATTTTCAAGAAAAGGTGAGCTAGAATTTTGATAAAATGATGCTCCATCAATAATTATATTTAATCCATCTGTTGTCTCATTTGCATCTTCAACTAGTGTAGCAAGACTGGTTGGTTGTACGTAACTTCCGCTTATGAATTGTAATTTATTATTTTCATATCCTGGTTCAAAAAATCGTGCTCTTATTTTCGTACCATTACTAAATACTACACCGTTTCCAATTGAATCCATAAAAGTAAAATTCAACTCATCTTCAAAATATAATATTGTTAAATAATTATCCAAAACAAGCTTGTAACCATTTGTATCAATATATCTATCTGAAGAATCAACGTTTATAGTAATCTCCTCATCAATTACAATATCTGCTCCAAGCTTTATTTCTGGTATAGTTCCATCGTTAGCCATAGCAATAAATTCGTCAACATCACTAACTATTGATGCAAAAGCACAAGATGAAATTAGCAAAATAAAAACAAGTACATTAATCATTATTATTTTTTTCATATGAGTTTCCCCCGTTAATTATTATTAATACTACTTAATTAAATACTATCAATAATAATTATTTTTTTCAAGAAATACATATGAATAGTATCTCCTTATTTCTTTGTAATAATTCTTTTTACAATTGCGTTATATATTAAGGCACATGTAAAAATCATATAAAAAAAATAAATATTAGATTTATAGACTTTTTGTTGACATAATCAGCGATTTGCTATATATTACTCTAGTATTGAATAATTTTTTTAAAAAAGTAGGTGAAAAAATGAAATCATCTTTGGAAGGCATTCGGACTAAATGTTTAGACCTACATAAGTTAAGGAAACAAGAAGTTATTTCGGTTATGGACAAATGGTTTGAAAAAAGATTTATAAAAGAAAATCGTCCCTGGCATGCAAATCACAAAGCTAAGCACTGTAGACCTGTTCCTATTCATAGAGATTTTAATAATACTTTTTCTGCTGAAAGTATCTTACAAAAAGACACTTATTTATACGATTTTTGTTGGCCATATTTAACACACGCAGAATTAGAAAACATTCTTCTTGATTTAGGTTTTATTGTTTATTCAAATGGCACCCGCATATCATTAGCCGTTCCTATTCATCAAAAAGGAACGCCATATACGTATGCACAAAGATGGGTTGAATTTATTAATCACCATTATTCTGAATATGTTGATAAAGAAAAGAAAAATGCAAAATCTGATTTTGAAAAGACTTTAGAAGACCTCCGTAATTATCCTGCAGATAAGACTTTTGTTGGAAGAGAATCTATAGTCTATTTTGACTATAAACATCCTGAATTAAATTTAGTAAGATCCCATCCAAGAAGAAGATTTTATATCAAGTTTTTGGAAGATGTTGGTATTACTGAATATGTTTTAAAAGGTGAATACAAAGGACTTTATCTTGATACCTTACCTCTAAATCTTTAATTAAAACCACCTGATTGAAAATTCAATCAGGTGATTTTTTTATACTCTTTCTATAATTCACTTCCGCCCCACTCAACTACAGTGAAACCTATTCTTTCTTGCTTAGGTAATTCTTGCTCTTTAACCTCTATTTCATGATTTAATGGTTTAAATATCATAAGTACTCTTATTAATGTATCTATGTCTGCTTCTTCTAATGTGCCATCTTCTTTTTCTTCATTTATTATTAATGGCATATATTCATTGCACTCATCTGTTAATGCAAATCTTATAAAGTTATATTTATTCTTTTCTAATCTTGGTAACCAGTATACTATAAATTCTTCTCTTTCTTTATAATTTAGTCCTAATATCTCTAGTTTTTCATCTAGGAAGTCTGCAACTTCTTCTCCTTTTACAACAAATCCTTCAGATAAATCGTTGTTTATATTGTTCATTTTTCCTTCCCAATATAAACTATATAATTTTTTATTTGTATTTTTATCTTCCAAGTCTCCATTTGGATTTGCTTTCACATTCCATCCGTTATATTCAAAATAATTTGGATAAGATGTGGTTATTAATTCTGGATTACCTAATTCTACTCGAAGATTTACCTCTTGTTCTGGGTATATGTATATTATTGGTTTAGCTATAGAATTAATCCACAACCACTCAACTAAAGATGTAGCAAAAACAATTAGTAAAGCACCTATTAACATTGGAACAAACATTTTTTTTGCTTTAGCTTTTTTTTCGTCATCTTTATTTTTAACAGCTACTAAAAATTTGAAACATACCCACAATACCATAAAAATAGCTATAATTGTACCAACTATTCTAACAATAGTTAGAACGTTTTCAATATTCGCTACTAAAACGCTTCTTTCACCATCCATTTTTATCTCTCCTTTTATAATAACTTTATAATAAGATTATCAAAACTTCTTCTATGTAGCCACAAAAACAATGCATTTGTAATAAAAATATAAAAAATAAAACCCCATAAATATGGGGTTTTATTTTATTTATAAAGTGTATCGAAAATATCTGCTTCTATCAAGCCTTGGCCAAAGCGATAAAGCCTGTACTCTTTTTCATACTCTTGAAGCACTCGAGAAAGATCATCTAAACATCTGTCATATTCATCAAGCAAATCATACTCTGTTGCTCTACATACTTCTCCCATTTGAGATTTGAGAACTTCAAATTCTGAGTTATTATAAGAGATATACTCTTCAATCCAATCAACAATTTCTTGCAGTGCTTTAGTTCGAACATCAAGAAAGTCTTTAAACTCACTTACTTCAAGTGTAAGATATTTTTTATATCTGAAATAAGGAAGTTTAAAAATTTCTTCCAGTTCAATCTCAACATTAATTGGGTAATCTTGAGACCACTCAAGAAGGCTTTCTTTAAGGGTTTCAACTTTCCAAGAGTTTTTCACACCAAGTGCACTAGTAATTGTTTTATCAGCCAGCATCCCTTTAATTCTATTTAAAAGGATAAGTTCCGAATTATAATTTGCTTCGATATCTCTAAGGAAACTATTGTCCCTATCATAAAAACCTTTCATCTCACCCATAAAGTCAAATTGCTTGGCTTCGCCTTTTACAAACTCTTCTGCAGCTGTAATTTTGTAATTACGCTTTTGAGAAATCCACTTCTTTAAAATATCAATTATTTCCTTATTTGTGGCAACAACCACTTTACATTCTTGCTTTAAATGACGGACTCTTTTTACGTTGTTCTTCTTATTGGAGAAAAAATCTATCGCAAGAAATTTCTCAATTTTTTTGATGTAATTTTGTGCCTTTTGAGAATCATTTACATCTCCACTCTTGATGCCTACTCTAATGACTGCAATTTGCTCTTCCAACCGCTTCTTAAAATCAAGAACCTTTTCTTCCGGTGAAGCTACTTGATAATCCAGAATTCTGCCAATTGAAATTGGCTCGCTTTTTTTCTTAGTTCCTGCCATAAATCAGAAACCTCCTTAATTTGTACTTAACATAATTAATATACCATGAAATGCTATTTTTAGCAAGATTTTATTTAAAAAAGCGCAAAAAAAGGCCCCACATAGGCCGTTCAAAAGAGTGAATTTAAGAGCCTGCTCTACGCAGGTGGGTGTCTTCATCAGCATTACTGGGCTTCTTACTAGCTTGTTTAAAAGGTGTAAGCATGCACGCCGTGCCGATATCCCCGACTCCCAATTCTTAATCTGTTGGTTCTAAATAAAACTCAAGTGATTCGCACCCTGTAGGGTTATTTATATAATACCATATTTTTGACTTTATTTCAACTGATAATACTATGATTTTTTTGAAAATTTTTAAGAAAATATCTACATAAAATGCCCTATTTTAATGAAATAAATGCTGCTCCGAAGTCCGAAATTTAGGCCTTCCACCCTTCTTGAATGGATTTTTTCACTACAACAAATACTACAAATTTTCGAGTCAATTATGTTACCTTTTTTTACTCCAGATTCCAATAATAAAAGCTTATTAATTAAAACATTATCTATTAGATATTTTTGCTTTCCTTCTTTTATTTCTCCAATAGAAATTATCTCATCTAATTTACCTGTATATTCAAAGTTATTTCTACAAATCTGCATTACATCTTCGTCTACCTCAAAATGACATTTTCTTATACTTGGTGAAAAATATGCCTCTATATCTTCTGGATTGCAATTATATTCTTCTTTCATTTTATTGATTGCATTTAGTGTAATTTTATTAAAACTTCCTTTCCAACCTGCATGTATATTTCCAATAACTTTTTTAACTGGATCATAAAGAAGTATTAACAAACAATCTGCATTTGTTGACATTATTGTTATGTCTTTTTTATTTGTTATTAATCCATCGGTTGCAATAAATCTTTCTCCACGAAGTTCTGGAATTTCTTTTGAGATATCTACTTTATCCACAACTTCAACGTTATTTGTGTGGTCATAGTCTGGCCTAATAATTGTCTCAATATTAAAACCACAGTTTTCACACATTATTCTTAAATTACTTTTAACTTGTTCTATTAATCTAAAATCCTTACCTACTCTAAAGTTCATATTGTGCGAACTAAAAATATATGCATGATTTATCTCAGAATGCTTTAATAAACGTTTAAATTGTATGTATTCAATTTCGTCTTTTTCAATATGTTTAATATCTTCGTTTTCAAAATTCATTTTTTTCACCTTGTTAATTATTTTGTAAAGTATTTAGCTTCACTACAAATATAATACTATAAATAAAAAAAAGATGCTACTAAACAGTAACATCTTAATTTTGAAATTATTCTGCATCTGGTGTAGAAGCTTCTTCTGTAGCTTCTGTAGATTTAGCACGTTTTTCAGCAAGTCTAGCTTGAGCTGCTGCGTTCATAGCAACGATATCTTCTTTAACTCTTGTAGCTTTACCAACTCTATCTCTTAGATAGTAAAGTTTAGCTCTTCTTACTTTACCATGTCTAACAATTTCAACTTTTTCAACTCTTGGTGAATGAACTGGGAATGTCTTTTCAACACCTGTACCATAAGCAACTCTTCTTACAGTAAATGTTTCGTTTGATCCTCCACGTTGCTTTTTAATAATAGTTCCTTCAAAAACTTGGATTCTTTCCTTAGTTCCTTCTTTTATCTTATTGTATACTTTTACAGTATCGCCAACGTTAAGAGTTAGTTCATCTTTTCTAAGTTGTTCATTTTCAATTGCTTTAACTTTATCCATTTTATTTTCTCCTTTCTAAATATTTCTCATATAAATCTGGACGGCGTTCTTTTGTAATCTCCAAAGATTTTTCTAAACGCCAATTATCAACTTTAGCATGATCTCCGAGAAAGTAGTATTTCTGGAACTTTACGTCCCATAAATTCTTCAGGTCTTGTATATTGAGGATATTCTAAAAGTCCATCTGTAAATGATTCATCTTTTGTTGAATCTTCACTTAAGACTCCTTCTATGTTTCTAGAAACTGCATCTATAAGACACATTGCTGGAAGCTCGCCTCCAGTTAAAACATAGTCGCCAATTGAGATTTCCTCATCAACAATTTCTTCTAAAACTCTCTCATCAACACCCTCATAATGACCACATAATATAATTAAGTGTTCCTCTTTTGAAAGTGCTTTTGCCATTTCTTGATTAAATACTTTTCCTTTTGGTGACATATATATAACTTTTGAAGATTTGCAATTTCTTTTTGAAATAATATCTTTATATGCATCATATATTGGCTCCGGTTTTATAACCATACCAGCTCCACCACCATAAGGTGTATCATCAACATGCTTAAGCCTATCTTTTGAATAATCTCTATAATTTATAAGATTAATCTCTAAAATATTGTTTTCTTGTGCTCTTCCAATTATGCTAGTTTGAAGTGGTGAAAACATTTCTGGA
Organism: uncultured Clostridia bacterium; assembly: GCA_947164995.1. Lineage (GTDB taxonomy): Bacteria > Bacillota > Clostridia > TANB77 > UBA1234 > RGIG6105. The sequence goes on along the minus strand of CAMUYU010000007.1, from coordinate 34,167 downwards.
AATAATGTTAATATATCTATTTTCATTTTTCCCTCCTAGTTTCGTTTCAAACCTTCTGGCACAGAAACTCTTATTATTTTGTTTTTTACATCAGTTTCTAATATAACTGATTTTAATGCAGGAAGAAGTAAATCTTCTTTTCCTTTTGCCTTAATAACGTATACATCAGCTGCGCCAGCAGTGAATATGTTGTCTAATACTCCAAGTAGAGTATCGCCCTCATATACTTCGGCACCTAACAAATCTGCTATATAGTATTCATCATCATTAAGTTTTGGTGCATCTTCTCTTTTAATGTAGATTGAAAGTCCTTTTAATTTTTCTGCATCTTCTATGGTATCTACTCCTTTTAATTTAAGAAGTACAATATCTTTTTGATATCTTACACCTTCAATTGCATACTCAACATAGTTTCCTTTTACATCTACTAGAATATTTTTGAGTTCCTCAAATCTTTTTGAATTGTTAGAATAATTTCTAACTTTTAACTCACCTTTTAATGCGTGAGTGTTATCAATATGGCCAATTTCAAAATAATCTACCATCTAAAAAACTCCTTAATCTAGAATATCTACATTAATTTTTTCGCCAAATTTGGCTCCATAGGCTTTCATTAAAGTACGAATTGCTTTTGCAATTTTTCCTTGTTTACCAATTACTTTACCCATGTCTTCTTGTGCAACTTTTAGTTCTAAAGTAGTAATGTTGCCTTCTTTTCTTGAACTAATTTCAATTTTTGAAGGGTCACTTACTAAATCTTTAACTAATACTCTTAGGCACTCTTCCATTGTAGACCTCCCCTTCTAAAATAAATACTATTTCTTACTAGCTTTGTTATATAAAGCTTTTACAGTATCTGTAGGTCTTGCACCATTTTTAACCCATTGATCATATTTTTCTGTGTCTAGAACTATCATTGAAGGTTCTTTCATTGGATTGTATGCACCAATTTCTTCAATAAATCTTCCATCTCTTGGGTATCTAGCATCTGCAACTACGATTTTGTAGTATGGAGCACCTTTAGCACCATCACGTCTTAGTCTGATTTTTACCACTATTAATTCACCACCTTCCAAATCGTGCGTTCACAAATAATTTGTGAACTAAACTATATATATTATTTTTGTTTTTGCTAATTTAAAATCCTTTGAAGTTTTTTAACTCGTTTGGATCGATTTTGTGTCCTAGCTTGCTTGCCATTTTCATGAAGTTTCCTTTGTTGCTCATTATCATTTTCATTTGTTTCTTAGTTGTTTCATATTGAGAAACTAGTTGGTTAACATCTTGAACTTGAGTTCCTGAACCGCTTGCAATTCTTTTTCTACGACTTGCATTTAAGATACCTGGATCTTTCTTTTCTGCATTTGTCATTGAATGAATAATTGCTTTTGTCTTTACTAGTTGTTTTTCCATTTGTTCAGTTTGTTCTGCTGAAACGTTTGAAATACCAATCATTTCTAATATTGATTTGAATGAACCAAATTTATTAACTTTTTCAAGTTGTTCTAAGTAATCTTGTAATGTAAATTCTTGCTTACGCATCTTTTTTTCAAGTGCGATTGCTTCTTCCATTTGGATGTTTTCTTCAGCTTTTTCAACTAAAGTAATAACATCTCCCATGCCTAATATACGAGTAGCCATTCTGTCTGGATGGAAGACTTCTATATCGCTCATCTTCTCTCCTGTACCCATATATTTGATTGATTTACCTGTAACTGTCTTTACTGAAAGTGCAGCACCACCACGAGTGTCACCATCAAGCTTTGTAAGAATTACACCTGAAATATCTAGTTCTTTATTGAATGTGTCTGAAACATCAACTGCAACCTGACCTGTCATTGAATCTACTACAAGTAGAATTTCATGTGGCTTTACTGCTGATTTTAATTCTTTTAATTCATTCATAAGAACTTCGTCAATTTGAAGACGTCCAGCTGTATCTATAATAACTACATCATTAAGTTTTGAATTTGCTTCTCTTAAAGCTTCTTTTGCTATTCCAACAACATCTTTTGAACCATCTTTTGAAAATACTGGTATATCTAGTTGCTTGGCTATAACTTTTAATTGATCAATAGCAGCAGGTCTATAAACGTCGCATGCTACTAATAATGGTTTTTTGCCTTTTTTTCTAAGTAAGTTTGCAAGCTTTCCTGCCATTGTTGTTTTACCAGAACCTTGAAGTCCAACTAACATGATAATTGTTGGTGGGTTTGGTGAAATGTTAAGCTCTGCATCTTCACTTCCTAAAAGTCTAACTAATTCATCATGAACTATCTTAACTACTTGTTGACCTGGAGTAATACTCTTTATTACTTCTTGACCAACAGCTTTTTCTGCTATTGACGAAGTAAAATCTTTAACAACTTTATAGTTAACATCAGCTTCCAATAGAGCAAGCTTTATTTCTCTTGTAATTTCTTTAACGTCATCTTCCGTAATACGTGATTTTCCTCTAAGTTTGCCTATAATTCCTTGTAATTTTCCACTTAAACCTTCAAAGGCCATAAATTTAATACTCCTCTCAAAAATTAAAGCAACTTTCTAAGTTTCTCTTTAAATGCTATGTCATCTGTTTCTTCTATTAATTCTTCTATAATCTTGTTATCTTCAAGCTTCTTATTTAGGAAGTGAAGTTTTTCTTCATAGTCAAAAAGCTTTTTTTCACCATCTACTAGAATCTTTCTAACACCTTGTCTAGTGATTCCAACATCATCTGCAATCTCACTTAATGAAAGATTTTGATTGTAGTATAAGTCTAATAAATCACTTTGCTTGGCAGTTAATAAAACTCCGTAGATATCAAGAAGCATACTAATCTTTATATTTTTTTCCATAAAAAATCACACTTCCTTATCTGTAAACCTTTGATAGTTTACACTCGAAAGTGCGATTTGTCAACTATTTTATTAATTTTTTTACTGTAATTTTTGAATTGTATCATTTTGAAGTTTAGCAATTTCTATTTGAAGATATGGTCCATAGAATAATGGCCTTTTCGCATCCATTATTTGAGTTATATATACACTGCTATCAAGTGTTTCAGATACCTTAGCTTCGGCATTCTTTCTTATTGCCTCTTGAATTTCTTCTTCACTTCGTTCTGCTGCATCTATTTCCACTGTTTTAACATTTTCAAATTGTACTATTGATTCTAAATCTACATTTTCAACAACTTCTCCACTTCCAGCTACTACAATTGTTTCTCCTGAAACTTGTGCAAAATTAACTATTTCGCCTAAATCCGTAGTTCCAGCAACCTCATCTCTATGTAGCAAATCTACTGTTTCTCCTGTATCTGGCCATGTTACAACTCCATTTACAACTAAATCTTCTGGTATAATACCATCCTTAATTCTCATTATTCTAACTACAGTTCCAGGTAAAAAGTAATGGTCTAGTCTATTAACTTGAAATCCTGAAACCTTATTATCTCCGTAGCTTTTAATCATATCTCTATTAGCATGGGCTATAACGCCATCTCCTAAATAAAGCATTCCATGATTTCCATTAGAAGTGATTCTGGCTATTATATCACCTTTTTTTAGCTTTGAATAATCGATTCTACCAACAGAAACACTAGAATAGACCATTTCAAAATACTTACTGTTCTTTCCTTTTAGAGCATCATTATATATATCTTGAACATGCCAAGGTTCGCCCTGACTATTATAAAGCTCTAATCCTAAAGTGTTCTTAAGTAGGAATAGTACCGTAGTTCCACAGTCCATACACCACTTATTACCTAGCTCTAAATACTTGCCATTTCTATAATAATAGCTATTATTCTTAACATAGTACATTTCGCCATTATAGCCTTTTGTACGAATTTCTATACAAGTTTTCCAGTTTCCACTTAATGCATATGTTAGCAGTGGGAAACCGTTTTCATCTTTTCTTGCATTTCCTTCTTCAATAAAGGCTTTAGCAAATGCCGCCACATCTTCCCCTTGCTGCTCTGTAATTGCTGCAAAGGCACATGATAGGCTTAAAATAAGGATAACAGCTAGTATTCCACATATTTTCTTTACATTCATAGAAGCCACCTCCTATTTTGTCTTTCGTATTTTTATCTTAAAAAGCATTATACATTACTTATGTTATTACAATATGTAAACGTTACATAATTAATTATAGCACGTTTTCAATACTTTTCAAGTCACAAAAGCCCATTTTAAGCCAAATTCACTACTTCCGTAGCAAACAAAATTTTAATATATCTCAATTTTAAATAAAAAATACTGGAAAATCGACAGATTTCCAGTACTTTTAACACAATTGCAATATTCTAATTAATCTATGGCTTCTTGCTCCTCATAAAGCTTTCTAATGCCATCTGCTATCCAATTTAGCATCTCTTTTTCTATATAGACTGTCTGATTTTTGGCTTGTTCTTGCTTTACTAGTTCTTCGTAAGCTATTTGGTTCATCTCCTGAAGTGCCTCTATTTCAAGCTTTACAGGTTGTTCTTCAATATATGCTACCTCATTTTGAATCGCAGCTTCTGCTTCTTCTCTAAGCTTTCTTTCATCCTTTTCTCTTTGAATTAAAATGCCTTCTTCTCCATTATCTGGCCATATTATTGTGCCATTAACTTTTTGATCAGTTGGAACTACTCCATCCTTTATTCGAACAATGCTAACTGTGGTGGATGTTTTATAGAACCTATTAAGCTGAACCACTTCAAACCCTAGGATTGGCGGGTTTTTAGAGTACTTAATTCCGTTCCTACTAGCATGGGCTGTTTGCATAGTTTCACCTACATATATAAGCCCATGATTGTCCCTTGGACCAAAATATAGTACTACGTCTCCTTTTTGAAGCTTTGATTCGTCCAAACTAGATATTGGTACATTCTTATATATGAACTCAAAATACGTGCTATTTGCGCCTTTATTAGCGTCTGCGTACATATCTTTTATGTGCCATGGATCCTCGTTTGAATGATTCATCATATCTAAACCTAAAGTTTGATGGTAAATGTAAGCAATGTAATCTCCACAATCCATAGTCCATTTATTGCCTAAATCTAAGTATTTTCCGTTCTTTTTATGATAATTATTGTTATTTACATGATAAAGTTCACTATTATAGCCACTTCTTCTTATTTGAATGCATGTATTCCAGTTATTGCTTAGGGCATACACCAAAAGTGGATAGCCATTTTCATCTCTTCTTGCGTTTCCTTCACTAATGAAATTTGTTGCAAATTCAGCAACTTCATCAGATTGCTCTTTTGTAAGACTTGCATATGACACATTGCCTATATATGTTGATAGACAAAATGCCAAGCAAAAAATAGCAATCTTTGACATTATTAATAAAAACCTCCACAAATAATTTGCTTCGACATTTTAACACGTAAACTAGAAAAAGGCAATAGCTTAAAGCTATTGCCTTTGTTTTAATTAATACAAATTAATATGTAAATTTAACTTGAGCATTAAAGAATGATTTAATGCCACCCCAAACGTCTACTTTTGTATCCCAAGGGATATCCATGAATAAAACATCTGAGAAGCTTCTTTGTGGTGCTAAAGCCCTCTCTTGAGGTACTGTAGCAAAACTAAAGATTGAGCTATCGCCATCTACATTGTATCCATAATTTGCCATATCGTTATCCTCCTTCTCATTTGCTGAGTAAATTTTATCATTAGTATCACTGCTTGTCGCAGGAATATTAGTATTGAATCCACCTAATCCATAATCTGCAAATGCAAGTTGAGGTTCTTTTGTGATTTTAGCTGAATCATATTTTTTAGTATTATACAATTCTTCCAATCTCTTATTAAGATCATCCGCTTCATCAAATCTAATAACATGTGCTGGATCAGTACTTTCAGAAGTAGCTGGTCCCTCCATGCCTTCGAACTTAAAGATGCCTCCAGCATTTGTTGTTAAATTATCGAATTTGGTTGTTATTCTGTCTTCAACACCTTTATTTGAGTCTAATAATGACATAAACTGTTCAGTTATATCATTAATCTTATCCTCAAAATTTTTTAGTTCAAAGTCCATAGTTACCCACCCCATTTTTCTTTCGTCTAACAATTACATTTTAAACCTCGCAAGTTCTTATTACAATTACAGGGCAGTTACGTTTACATTACACTTTTGTTACCTTGAATTAAGCGACTTATAAGGATTTCGATATTTTACTTTTGCTTTTTAACTACTGTTGCTCCATCATTAAAATCTAAAACTATATCTTTAACTTTGCCTTTGTTTTGAATAATAAAGTCTGAAATAGGGTTTTCTATTAACTTTTGAATGCTTCTTTTTATTGGTCTTGCACCATATTCAGTGCTATAACCTTCTTTCACAATTTGGTTAATAAGAGTTTTTTCAACTTTAATAGAGAATTGTGGAACTCTATCACAAAGCTCTTTAATAAGGTTATTTGCAATTTCTTTAATGTTTTCTTCACTAAGTCTATTAAATACAACTATTTCATCAATTCTATTGATAAACTCTGGATTAAGTTCTTTTTTAAGTTCTGACAAAACATTCTTTTCAACTGCTTTAAACTCAACATCTTTATCGCTTGACTTAAACCCAACCACTTTACTATTTGAAAATTCTTTTGCTCCAATATTAGATGTCATAATGATAATAGTATTTTTAAAATCTACTACTCTTCCTTCAGAATCTGTAAGTTTTCCATCATCCAAAACTTGAAGAAGAATATTTAAAACATCACCATGCGCTTTTTCAATTTCATCAAAAAGCAAAATTGAGTATGGTTTCTTACGAACTTTTTCTGTAAGCTGTCCACCTTCATCAAAACCTACATATCCTGGAGGAGCACCTATTAGTTTTGAAGCAGTGTGCTTTTCCATATATTCTGACATATCAAATCTAATTATTGCATCTTCACTATTAAATAGTTCTCTAGCAAGTGCCTTACAAGTTTCTGTTTTTCCACATCCTGTAGGTCCCAAAAATAGAAAACTTCCAATAGGTTTTTTAGGATCTTTTATGCCACTTTTTCCTCTCTTAATTGCCTTTGAAACAAGTTCTATAGCTTTATCTTGGCCTATGATTTGCTTTTTAAGGTTCTTTTCTAGATTAATTAGATTTTCATACTCATTTGAAGAAATACTTTCTAAAGGAATTTTACTCCACTCAGAAACAACTTTTCTAACGTTTTCATTTGTAACTTTAATACGTTTAACTTTCTTTGTTGTTTTCTTGGTTTCCTTTTCTTCTTGGGTAATAAGTTCCAAAGCTTTTAAAATATCATCTTGAGACATTGCGTTTTGTATTTCTGCTTTGAAATCTTCCTGAGCTTTTGTTGTAGCTAAAGAACCACTTAAAGAACACACTTCATCCAAGACATCAATAGCTTTGTCTGGGAAAAATCTATCATGAATATACCTATCTGTAAGTTCAACAATGTTTTCTAATACTTCGTCTGGAATTTCAACATTGTGAAATTTTTCATATATAGGTTTAACTTTATTTAAAATATCTAAAACTTCTTCTTTAGATGGTTCTTCAATTATTATTCTTTGAAATCTTCTTTCTAGTGCACTATCTTTCTCAATATGTTTTCTATATTCATCATTTGTAGTTGCACCAATCAATCTAACTTCACCTCTTGCTAAGAAAGGTTTAAGAATATTGGCTGCATCTAAAGAACCTTCTGCAGAACCAGTTCCTATTATTGTGTGAATCTCATCAATAAATAAAACAATATTTGGATTTGCAGAAACTTCATCTAGTACTTTTTTTATCCTATCTTCAAACTCTCCTCTATATTTTGTTCCTGCTACTAATGCCGCAACATCCAAATTGTATATTATAGTATCTTTAAATTTTTGAGGAACATCTTCGTTTACAATCTTATATGCAAGACCTTCAACTATAGCAGTCTTTCCTACACCAGCTTCTCCTACTAAACATGGATTGTTTTTAGTTCTTCTTGATAAAATTTGAAATACTCTATTTATTTCTTTTTCTCTTCCATAAACATTATCTATTTTATGCTCTTTAACAAGTTCATTTAGATTTCTTCCATATGTTTGTAACATTGAATTTTCAAAAAACGAGCTTTCGCTATTTTTTATAAGCATATCATTTATCATCGAATTAACTTTTACAAATAATTCTTCAAAATTTGATGCTTGCTTTTTTATTATCTCAATTGCATTACTATCTATTTGTTTAAGCATTGCAAATAAAACAAGTTCAGTGCCAATAGCTTCTACTCCCACAGCTTTTCTTGTTTCTTCTGCGATAGCTAGGCATTCACTTGCTTTAGTGCTATATTGAATATTTTTTGTTTTTTTGGAAGCACTTTGATCCATAAATCTTAAAATTTTGTATTTACTAATTCCAAAATCTGTAAGAATGTTATAAGCAATTCCTTCTTCTGCCTCTAATATGCCATAAAGAATATGCTCTGTACCTATATAGGGACTTCCCATTGCCTTTGAAAAAGAGTTGGCGTTCTTAAGCGCCAACTCAAGACTTCTTGATAATATATAATTTTCCATCTATTATCTCCAATTAAACTTTTCTAAATACACCTGCTACTTTTCCTAATACAATACATGTAGGAACTATAATAGGTTGCATGAAACTATTTTGTGGTTGTAATCTAATATGATCTTTTTCTTTAAAAAAAGTTTTAACTGTAGCTTCGTCATCAATTAAAGCAACAACTATATCTCCATTTTCTGCTGCATTTTGTTTTTTTACTAAAACTAAGTCACCATTTAATATGCCTGCATCAATCATACTATCTCCACGAACTTTAAGCATAAAGCTTTCTGAATTACCAACAAAATCTACTGGTAGTGGGAAAGAATCCTCCACATTTTCAACAGCAAGAATTGGTTGACCTGCTGTAACTCTTCCAACTATTGGAACATCTACCATTTCTTTAGAAGAATAATATGTTGGCGTACTAGAATCAACTCCATCTGTTATTCTGATAGTACGTGGTTTAAGTGCAACTTTTTGTAATAAGCCTTTCTTTTGAAGTCTAGCTAAATAACCATGAACAGTAGATGTTGAGCTAAGACCTAAAGCTTGACAAATTTCTCTAACTGAAGGTGCATATCCATTTTTTCTAATTTGATCTTTAACATATGATAAAACTCTAAGTTGTTTCTCTGTAGCTTTTTTCTTTTCCGCCATTTATGAATCTCCTTTTTGATTAATATACGAACATATTATCACGTGTTTATATAGGTGTCAATATAAGTAAAATCAATTTAAAATAGCTTTTATTTTGCTTCTTCCACAGCTTCATCTTTTACTAAATATACTGAATACTTACGCCTTCCAAGCTGCTTTGCATAGTCTCTATCAAACACTGCATAATCAAATCTATACTTTCCTTTTATTGCAGAACCTGTATCCATGGCTACAACATAACCTAATCCTTCTATATAAAACTTTGTACCCATCTTCCAATACGTCGTATCTACAGCAACAGAAACCCCTGCAATGATTGGTTTTCCTGAAGCAGTATATCCAAGATTGTTTCCACATTCTTCAACAGTTGGTGTATATGCAGTTCCCTCAAATTCACCAATATATTCAAGTTTTGAATAATCTACTGCAGAAGTTGCTTCTTCTGTCTTTCCATAGTTTTGAGGTTTAACGCCAGCTTTAGCTGCTTCTTTAACAAAGTTTTGAAGTTTAATATTTTGTTCTACTAAATATAAATTATTTTGTGCAACTAATTCCGCTTCAGATAATCTTTCTAGAAGTTCATCATTAGCTTTTGATTTTTCTTTTTCTATCTCTGCTATTTGCGATTCAATGTTAGCTCTTTGTGCAAGCAGCTTTTCATTTTCAGCATCTAGTTGTGCAAGTTTAATAGAATAATCATTAATAACAAATCGAGAATGAAGCCAAATCCCACCTGCAATAACAACACCTGCAATTGCTATACCAAAAAATATTTTTCTTCTCTTCTTCTCTTTAATCAAATCCATTCTTCGATTGATAAATGCTTTTATTTGCATAGCGATGTCGCCAGATCCGTTTGACACATTCTCACCTCCTCAAAGCGCATTTATTGTATCACAGAAAAGCCATTGTTTCAACCATACTAAAACTATATAAACAAAAGTAAACTCCGGTAAAGAATACCTTTACCGGAGTTTGCTAAACTTAAATATTTTATCTTTTGTAAATTAAAAATTTTATCTTTTGTATGCTTTATCTTTGGTGCATTAAAAACTTTTCTTTTGTAAATCTATGCAAATTACATTGCATTCTTAAATTAAACTTTAGTCTTTCGACTTTCATCTTTTGTAAATTTTAATTTTTTCTTTTGTTGGTTTGTAATTTTTCATCTTTAGTAAATTTAATGATTTATCTTTTGTATAATGTCCTCCTTTGAAAGTATTATTTTGTTTTCATGACTAAATAATACAAATAAAAAAAATATTTTGCAAGCACTTTTTTCTTGATTTTTCAAGGGTTTGCGGGCTTTCAAGCTCTCAACATTACGGAAATAAACAACTACAAAGAAAAACTTTTTTCAAAATCAAAAAATCCAGCGTTTAATCTCTCAAACACTGGATTTCCGTACCTTTTCAGGCTTTTTATATTAAATTTCGAAAAGTAAAAAATACTAGGGATTACAAGGCTTGTAGAAAATATTACATTTTTGTTACAATGGCTTTTGCAACCCTAATTCCGTCAATTGAAGAGCTCATTATGCCTCCTGCATACCCTGCTCCTTCACCACAAGGGTATAATCCTTTAAAGTTTGATACCATGTTATCATCTCGCGCAACCCTTACAGGAGAAGAACTTCGAGATTCTACTGCAGTTAAAATCGCATTTGAATCGTCGAAACCTCTTAGTTTTGTAGCGAAATACTTGATCCCATCTTTCATTGTTTTATTTATATAATCTGGGAAAAGCTCTTGTAGACTGCAATACGTGACACTTGGTTTATATGTTGGTTCAACTTTTTCACTACTAGTTACATTTTTTTCATCACTATTTAAGTAGTCACCCATCCTCTGTGATGGCGCATTATAGCTACTTCCAGCCATTTTAAATGCTTTTTCTTCTAACTCTTTTTGAAAGTACATTCCATTTAATGGATTATCATCTTTCATATAGTCATCCGGTGTAATGCTTACTAGAAGCGCAGAATTGGCGTTTTCACCATCTCTTTTATAATAACTCATACCATTTGTTACTATTGTACCTTCTTCTGAAGATGATGCCATAACATATCCACCTGGACACATACAAAAAGTATATAAACTTCTTCCATCTTCACCGTGATATACAAGCTTGTATTCCGCAGGCGGAAGCACTAACTTTGAATTGCCATATTGTGATTTATTTATAAAACTTTGCTTATGTTCTACTCTCACGCCGACTGAAAACGGCTTAGGCTCTAGCTTTACATGATTTTCATATAACATTTTGAATGTATCTCTTGCACTATGTCCAATTGCAAGCACAACGTGCGAAGCCTTTATTTCCGTACCATTTTCAAGTATCACTGCCTCAACTTTTTCTTCTGAAAATTTGATGTTTGACACTTTAGAATTAAACTTTACAATGCCACCTAATCGTAAAATTTCTTCTCTCATGTTTTTTATAACTTTTCTTAAATTGTCTGTTCCTATGTGTGCTTTTGTTGTATACAAGATTTCTTCAGGTGCGCCAAACTTTACAAAAGTCTCTAGTACCACACGATTAAGCTCTGAATTAACATTAGTAGTTAACTTTCCATCTGAAAAAGTTCCTGCTCCCCCTTCACCAAATTGTATGTTAGACCTCGTATTTAATTTTCTATTATTAATAAAATCTTCAACATCTTTAACACGCTCATCTATAGAAGCACCTTGTTCTAGCATAATTGGCTTATATCCATTGTATGCAAGTGCATATGTGCAAAATAATCCTGCAGGTCCTGCTCCTATTACGACTATTGGCTCTTCTATTTCTTTTTTATTTTCAAATAATAGCAAGTCTTTTGGCGGCTCTCTTTTTTCACCTTTTAAAAATACGTCAAAAGAGTAACTAAAGTGAACATTACTTTTATCTCTTGCATCAACACTCTTTTTTGCTATATGCCACTCTTCTACATCATTTATATTTACTCTATTCTTTTTACAAGCAACTTTGAATACTTCTTCATCGCTTAAGTTTTCAAAGATTTTTACATTGTTTATCTTCATATAATCACCATTATATATAATTTGAAACGAACTCGGAGACATCCCCGAGTTCAGTTCTTAATTATTGTAATTCTTTTATATTCCAAGTTGTTCCATCTTTGCCGTCTAGCAAAGCAATACCTGCTGCATCTAATGAATTTCTTATCTCATCTGCTTTAGCATAGTCTTTATTTGCTTTTGCTTCTTTTCTTTCTTCTATCTTATTTTCAATTTCTTCAGCACTCATTCCAAGTTTAGCTAAATACTTATTCTTTAAATCATTTAAGAAATATGTAGGTTCTTCTTCAAAGATAGCTAATATATTGTAAAGTTCAACAACCTTATCTTTTATAGCCTTAAGAAGATTTGATTTAGCTTGAGCATCCATCTTTTTATCTGCAATAACATTATTTAGATACTTCATAATGCCAAATAGATTTGCGTAAGCTTGAGCAGTATTGAAGTCATCATCCATAGCTTCAACAAAATCTGGTTCGATCTTACTTAATACCTCATCTGAAACAGCTTCACCATTTGCAGGAGTACTTACCAAAAGTTTATCTATCTCATTTAAAGTATTGTAAAAATAGTATAAATGCTTTTCAGATAATAAAAATTCCTCATCATTTACATCAACTGTACTTGCATAATGCTTTTGCATAAGCATATATTTAATAACTTCAGGATTGTATTTAGCAAGAGCGTCTTTAACTGTAAGAGAGTTTCCAAGAGACTTACTCATCTTTTGACCATTAATAGTAATAAGGCCATTGTGAATCCAATACTTTGCAAATCTCTTTCCTGTAAGAGCTTCTGTTTGAGCAACTTCGTTTTCGTGATGTGGGAAAATTAAGTCTTTACCACCACCATGGATATCTATTTGCTCTCCTAAATATCTTAAATTCATTGCAGAGCATTCTATGTGCCACCCTGGTCTTCCTTTACCCCATGGTGAATCCCAAGAGATTTCTCCTTCTTTTGCAGATTTCCAAAGTGCAAAGTCTAGCGGATCTCTTTTTCCTTCTTCTACATCTTTACGAACACCATTTAACATATCGTCTGGGTTTCTTTTAGATAGTTTACCATAGCCAGGAAAACTCTTAACACTATAGTAAACATCACCTCTACCAGAAGGGTATGCATAACCTTTTTCTATAAGTTTGGTAACAAATTCAATGATGTTTTCAATATTTTCAGAAGCTTTAGGCTCAACATCTGGAGTTCTAACACCTAATAGCTTCATTACTCTTTCAACTTCATTAATTCTATCTTGCGAATATTCCAAAGCATTGATTCCAAGCTCATTTGCTCTATTGATTATCTTGTCATCAACGTCAGTATAATTTCTAACATATTTAACGTTGTATCCTTTATATGTAAGATATCTTTTAATGATATCAAAAGTAATTGCTTGTTTTGCGTGACCGATATGACAGTCGTCATACACCGTAATTCCACAAGCATACATTTTTACCTCTGGATTGTTAATTGGTTCAAATTCTTCTTTTTGTTTTGACATAGAATTGTGTATCTTCATGCCATATCTCCTCCTTTTTAAATATTATATTGCGAGAATCAATCGCAATCACGAGGTATTATAACATAAAAAAACGTTAAAAACTAGTGTTTTTAACGTTTTTTATCTTTTGTTCATTATTCTACTGCTCTATATATTCTTTCGTATTTTAACCTGATTAAACTGCAATCATTCATTTGTGCTTTAGCCCTTTTAGCTTCTGTGTGCAATCTTTATTAGTATACCCTTAGCAAAGCTCTAACAGCCTCTGCACGAGTAATTGGTTGTTGTAAAATATCAGGATTCCATGTTTCTCCTTCTTTAATCTTAGACAATCCTTCTATCAAATCATACTTTGTTGCATGAAGTAATAGCTCTTTTTCTTCAGCTTTTAATAAAGAAGTATCTATATAATTTGGTAAAAATCCATCTCTAAATTGTGGAATATCCTTCATATTAATTTGAATTTTTGAAATTATCTTAATAACTTCCATTCTTGAAATTGGTTCATCAATATTAACATAGTTAATATCACCAACATCAATTACATCTTGCATTTCAGCAACAACTACATAAGGTGCTGCCCAATGGTTATTTATTCCATCTGCAGGATCTGGATTTGGGAAAATAGTATAATCAAAACTTCTATTATTTGACATACTAATCGCCATTTTTATAAATTCAGCTCTTGTTATATTTCCATCTGGTTTAAAAGAACCATCTTCATATCCTTCAACAAGCTTTTTACCATGCTTATCAATGGTAATAGTAGTTGCTTTTAAAATTTCATTAAGATATCTATGATAGCAATATAATGGTTCGCCCTCTTTTGTAGTTCTATATTCTTTACTGTTTACATTTTTATACAAATGTATTTGTAAGTCATTGTATGGAAGGTTATTATCATACACGTGTTCTTCATTTGGATCATACAACATCGCATACATGATTGAAGAGCATAAAACAATCATCGTTATCAAAACAAAAATAATCTTTTTCATAAATTCACTCCATTTAGAAATACTTCTCTATCACTTAAAAATTTTATAATCTATAAACTCCAAAAACAACTAATGTAATTGTTTTGTAAAGTAAATGTAAACATATATTGATACATCAAAAATTTAAGTTGTTATTAATCCTGCACATTCGTTAACAGGAAGAGAAAAGGTAATCGCTCCACTAGGAGTATCCGCTCCAACTTTTTCTTTAATTGCCTGCATTATTTGTGAACTCTTTTCTGATTTAGTAACAATAAAAATCATTTCCTTCTCAGCACCAATTAATGTTCCAAAAAACTTCTCTGATGTTTCTTGTCCAGTTCCTCTAGCATGTACTACTGTTCCACCAGGTGCACCTGCTTCTCTTGCAACTTGCATAACATTTTCAACATAGCCTCTATTTGCAATTATTACTACCAATTCATTTTCAGTTTCCACACTATATCCCTCACTTTCTTTTTCATCATCAAAATCTTTAACTAATCTTTTGAGATTTCTCATACTATCTATACTACTAATTGGAATTGTAAATGAAAGTCCAACTCCAACTGTTCTAAGAGACATTCTTCTTTCAATTTCATCTAGTATTAAACTAGATTTATCCATTGTCATGAAACTAAAAATAATACATTTTTCAGAAGAGCCAATTCCCAAAATATCTAAAGTTTCTTTGCTTGCAGTTCCTCTTCCAAAAGTTCCTAAGCTAAGGTTTAAGCCTTGCTCTTTGTAAAAGTTTAAAAACGCTTCGCTTCTACTTCTTTGGCCAATAGTAATATTAAGAACTATATTCTCCATATATAATTAGTCACCTCACTATCTTACAAAACCTAATTTAAAAGTGTGATTGCTAATCTGTAATTTGTTTTGCTTTTCTTTTAAATACAATAATTTCGTCAGCCTCGTCTTTAGAGATTTCTTCAAGTACAGTTTTACCTCTTGCTTGTTGAATCTTAAACATTACTCCAACAGTTTGAATAACTATAAGAGGCATTAAAGCAACCATTGAAACAAGTCCAAAGGCATCTTTCATTACATCAATATTTGCTCTTCCTGATGCTTCACAAATTCCAATCATAAGTGGAAGAATAAAGCTTGCCGTCATTGGTCCAGATGTAACACCACCTGAGTCGAATGCAATACCTATAAAAATTTCTGGAGCAAAGAATGTAAGTCCTAATGCAATAATATATCCAGGAACAAGTATTGCGAAAAATGGTATTCCATACCATGCTCTAAATAGACTAAGAATCAATGCAACCATCATTCCTATAGAAAGTGTATTCATCATTACCTTTTCTGAAACCATGCCATCTGTAATATCACTTACTTGTTTTGTAAGAATTTGTACAGCAGGTTCTGCTTTAACTATAAAATAACCAATTAGCATTATTAGTGGTAGTACCAGTGTTTTATCTATTGAATTTATTAAAGACATACCAATTGTATTTCCAACAGGTAAAAATCCTACATTAACACCTGTTAAGAAAATGACTAATCCCAAAAATGTATATATAAAGCCTATAAAAATCTTTTCAATTTCAGATGTTGAAAGCTTTAAATTGTAATGATTATAAAATGCAAAAAATACAACTATAGGAAAAAGAGATTTTAAAACTTCTATAGAATATTTTGGCAAAACATCTATAAATGCTCTTCCTATTGCCTGCGAATTAGAAAATGAGTGATACTCAATTGGAACATATGAGGCTCCGTCTATTTTAAATAATAATCCTAAAATCATAACTGCAATAATTGGACCTACCGAACAAAGTGCAACTAAACCAAAACTATCGCTTTCTGAATCTTTATCGTTTCTAATAGATGCTGCTCCTATACCTAGTGCAATAATAAATGGTACAGTCATAGGTCCTGTTGTTACACCACCACTATCAAAAGCAATTGGTAAAAAATTAGAAGGAACAAAAAATGAAAGTATAAAAATACCTACATATAAGAACAGCAAAAGCGTAGAAAGTTTAACCTTAAAAACAATTCTAAGCATTGCTATTGCTAAAAATACACCTACACCAACTGCTACTGTAACCACCAGAAAATAACTTGGTATTTGAGTCATCTGAGTAGCTAGTACTTGTAAATCTGGTTCAGCGACGGTAGTGATTGTTCCTACAATAAACGAAATAAGAGCAATAATCCAAATTTTTTTGCTCTTACTTAAACTTGCTCCAATTCTCTCTCCTATAATACTCATACTAGTATCTGCACCAAGAGAGAATAATCCTATTCCAAATATTAATAAAACTGCACCAACGAAAAACATAACCATAACGTCCGAAGAAACTGGCGTCACAAAAAGACATACCAAAGTTACAATAAGTGTAATTGGTAATATTGCAGATAAAGCCTCTTTAACTTTTTCTTTTAGTTTTTCGTTCAATTTTTTACACCTCTTCTTTTGTTCTCAAAAATAGTCATACTCTGTTTAATTTTACCATATTTAATTTCTTTTATTTAAATTGTAACAATATTGTAATATTATTATTAAAAAAGTACCGAAATCATTCTTTTCGGTACTTCTTTTCTTTATTTGCAATTTGCTCTTCTCTATTCTTCTTGTGTCTTTCCTCTTCTTGCTTTTTATATTCATCTCTTTGCATTTCTGCTTCATCTCTACTAAAAATGCAACCACAATATTTTTGTCTATATAAGCCAGCATCTTTTGCCATTTGTTGGCCTTCATAATAGCCTTCTCTAAAGTCGTAGTATATAAATTCTATTTCATACTCTTTTGATAATTCTTCACATACTTTTTTTAGTAAATCATGCTTTTGATAAGGGCTAACTAGAAGTGTTGTTGTAAAACAATCATATCCATTTTCTTTGGCATATATAACTGCTTTTTCTAGTCTTCTTCTGTAACAATACTCGCACCTTATTCCATCAAAATTTGAAACATCTTTCAAAAATTCTTTAAGATTGTAGTAATCATCAATAACAAGTGAAACATTGACCATAGTGGTGTACTCTTTTAAGGTTTCTAATCTGTGTTTATATTCATCGTATGGTTGAATATTGGGATTAAACCAATAACTTGTAATATCTTCATAACCTTCTTGCCTTAATTTTTTTATTACATAAGTTGAACAAGGTGCACAGCATGTGTGCATTAGTAGTTTCATTTTCTTTCACCTTTTTTAGAATATAGTCTCTTGCTTACTTTCCTTAGAAATTGGAATTTTTAAATGTTCATAAGCTGCTATTGTTGCAGATCTTCCGCGAGGTGTACGATTAATAAATCCAATTTGCATTAAATATGGTTCTATAACATCTTCAACTGTATCAACATCTTCTCCAATTATAGAAGCAATCGTATCTAAGCCTACTGGGCCTCCTGCAAACTTTTTAATAATAGTTTCTAAGTATCTAATGTCATTATTGTCTAAGCCTAGTTCGTCAACTTCTAAACTATTTAGTGCTAAGTCTGCAATTTCATCAGTAATAACACCATCATTTTTAATTTGTGCAAAATCTCTTACTCTTTTTAACAATCTATTTGCAATTCTAGGTGTACCACGGCTACGAGATGCAATTTCTTCTGCACCTTTTTCCGTGATTTCAATATTTAAAATTGAAGCTGAACGTTTTACGATTTGTTTTAGTTGTTCTGTAGAATACATTTCTAATCTATTAACAATTCCAAATCTATCTCTTAAAGGAGAGCTTAAGCTTCCTGCTTTAGTAGTTGCACCAATTAGAGTAAACTTTGGCAAATCTAATCTTATTGACCTTGCACTAGGACCTTTTCCAATAATAATGTCTAATGAAAAATCTTCCATTGCAGGATATAAGATTTCTTCTACACTTCTATTTAAGCGGTGAATTTCATCAATAAATAAAACATCACCTGGATTTAAGTTAGTAAGTAGCGCTGCTAAATCTCCTTGCTTTTCAATAGCTGGTCCTGAAGTAATTCTAATATTTGCATTCATCTCGTTAGCTATGATAGCTGATAAAGTAGTTTTTCCTAAACCAGGAGGGCCATAAAGTAAAGTATGGTCTAAAGGCTCTTCTCTTTGTTTAGCAGCTTCTATATAAATTTTTAAATTTTCTTTTATCTTATCTTGTCCAACATAATCTTCTAATTTTTTTGGTCTTAAGCTATTTTCAATTTCTGTATCTTCGTTAGAAAAACCAGGACAAATAATTCTTTCTTCTTGCTCGTCCATTTTACTCCTCGCTTTTTAAGATCTTTATGCCAAGGTGATTTTACTATAAAAAAAGCTAATATTCAATCACATTTGCAATTTCTAGATTTAAATCATATTAATTAATAGTATAAAAAAGAGTATTCATACATGTATTATTGTTTGAATACTCTTTTTCATTCTACTTGCTATCTATTGCGTCATTCCAAGCATCAAATGAAACATTGTCAAATGCATCTTCAACACATTTTATGTTCAAACTTTTAATATAACTTTTTGCAAAATCGTATCCTTCTTTTTCAGAAGCAATCCTTTCAAATTTTTGATAGAACATTTTTTTGAAGTTTTCATAAACATCTATTGCAGCAGAACCTTCTCCTTCAAATAAGAATGGATTCATACTGCTCAAAAAGTTTCCTAATTCTTCGTTAGGTTTTTTATCATATTGGTCATCTAAAGCATAGAATAACAATTTGAATAAATCAAAACAATTCATTGTTTGTTTTCTCCTTTCTTAAATGGATTTTTCTTTAATCCAGTACTTTCGTCCCAAGAACGTGGGACATCATTTCTACCACCATTACTTATTGTTCCATTTTGATATTGAACCCATAGTTGTTTTCCATTTTTATCTAATTTAATATTCCAACTATTGCCATATTTGTCTTTGCCTTTGAAATAATTTGAATCATTAGCTAAATTTGTAAGTAGTTTACGATTATGTGAAGTGTTTTCCAAATGACCTGGTGAATCTCTAAAAATATGATTCAATTGAGATTTATCCTTTGGTAACTTATTTTCGATTTTTCTTTTGATAGAAAACTGTTTTTTTCCCAAAGTGTTACCAAATCCACCATGAAATCCTGTTCCCATAGTAATCACCTTCCTTTACTATAAAAATCATCTTGATATTGAATGATTTTAATTCTTTCATCATATTTTTGAAAAATATAACTAGGTTTTGAACCATAAAGGATAATTACTTTTGGAGATAATTTTTTTATTACTATATCTAGTCCATCAGCAAATATGTTTTTATCTATAGATGATTTTAAACAACC
The DNA here is from genome assembly GCA_947164995.1 of uncultured Clostridia bacterium. Lineage (GTDB taxonomy): Bacteria > Bacillota > Clostridia > TANB77 > UBA1234 > RGIG6105. The sequence goes on along the minus strand of CAMUYU010000007.1, from coordinate 14,280 downwards.
ATGTGAACCTATAGCAATAATTGAATCAGAATCTATGCCTTCACAAGCAGCATTAATAGTTCTTGAATCACCGAATCTAATATTAGGAATAACTTTAACTCCATTTTCTATTAACCAATTCGCAATAGTTCTACTACGAAAAATATTCCATAATTGCATAATTAATGGCATATCTCGATATAAACTAAAATCTGGTGATATTACTCCCTTAAATTCTTTTAATTTATCTAGATACTTTTGTGGATTTCTCCAAATACGTTCAAAATTTACATCATCTTCATAAAAATGAACATATTGATCAAAATCATCTGTTTTAAAGATTTTTGAAAATCTTATAAGTTTCTTTGGTATTTCTATTGAACTTGTTTTAATGATAGGAAACTCTAAAGCACCAACATAATTGGCATTACTTAAAAGACTAGCATTAAAAACATCTTTGCACCCTTTTCGGATGCTATTAACATTGGCCATATTAGCCACCTTTCTGCTTATTTATTTGCTTAAGGAAAACTTTAATAGCATTACTATTTCTTTACAAAAAGATTAAGTAAATTAAATAAGCCTTGAATTCTTCTTTGAAAGGTGTTAAAATTCCATTACATTTTGGATGAAGGATTTTAACATCTTTCAGCTTTTTGTCACATTGAAGCCACTACCAATAGCTTCAATGTGTTTTTTTGCATATTTCTTTCATTATCAATATTAATATCACCTCCTATTAATATTTTTATATTTCCATTGTTCTCTTTCTCTTTGACGTTCTTCCTCATCTTCAAAAAGATTGTCAAATCTAGGAGGAACAATTGAATTTATCCACGGCATAAACTTTGCAAGTATAATATCATCATACATTTTTTCCTCCGGAGTTCTATTACTAGAATTTTTAAAAAGATTCTCCATTCGTTTTTCAGCAGCAAGTTTCGATACACCAAAAGTTTGCATTAAAAATTCTTCATCTATTGTAATGCCTCTTAATTTCAACTCTTTTAAAACCTGTTCTGGCATTAATAACTGTGCTGAAAAACAGTTAGTTTCAACCTCATTATTGTTATAAACAATTAAATCTTTTTCATTAAAATTATGTCCCAAATATATATGACCAAACTCATGCAATATTGAAAATTTTACTCTTTGTGGCAACTGGTCATGATTATAAAAAATAATTGTTTTATTGCCTTCATCTTTTATTGTTACAGCAGATTCACTTCCAAACGCTTCGATGTCTACACCATACTCTTTAGCTTTACTAAATTTTCTACATGGAATACTCGATTGGGTTTTAACAAATTGGGTTACACTAAAAGGGAATTCATTAATAATATTTGAAGATACTAATAATTCGTTAGCCTTAATGTATACTTTTAAAAAATCAGGTTTAAAATCTTGTATCATCTTCATCCTCATCATCCTCAAAAATATCATTAAATACAGCCTTTAGTATATTTTCTGCTTTTTGAAGTCTTTCTTCATCCATTTTTTCCAAATTTCTTTGTATATATTGTAGTTTTTTTGAATCAGGTTTTTTTCCTTCCTTATCCTCATTACCAAGTAAATAATCAATTGAAACATCAAAAAAATTGGAAAGCTTAATTAACATTTCATCCCTCGGAATTACGCCGTTATTTTCCCACATACTAATTGTGCTTTTTCCTGTACCTAAGGCATTGGCCAAAGCTTCCATACTTAAATTGTTATTAGTTCTTAATTTTTTGATTCTAACTTTAAATATATTATTCTCCATAATAATTCTCCTTCAAATTGAACTAGTTCAATTTGATTGTACTCCATTAAAAAAATAATGTCAAGTACCCTATTTTTTATTTTAAAATTACAACTCAATCCTTTTCTCCCAAGAAAGCTCTTCCTTTCCAAAGTGACCATAATTTGTAGTTTTTGTATAAATTGGTCTTTGTAAATCTAAATAATCAATAATTCCTCTTGGTGTTAAATCAAATTTATTCAAAATTTTATCAACAATTTCATCTTCTGGAATTGTATTAGTTCCATATGTATCTACTAGAATGGAAATTGGTTTTGCAACACCTATTGCATAAGAAATTTGTATTTCGCATTTTTTAGCATAACCATTTGCAACAATATTTTTAGCAATATGTCTTGCCATATATGCACCGCTTCTATCAACTTTAGTTGGGTCCTTTCCAGAAAAAGCGCCGCCACCATGTCTTGCATATCCTCCATAAGTATCAACAATTATCTTTCTTCCTGTGAGTCCACTATCTCCCAAAGGTCCTGCAATAACAAATCTTCCAGTAGGATTAATATAATACTTTGTCTTTTCATCTAAAAATTCTTTTGGAACAACTTTGTCTATTACTTGTTCTTTTATTTCTTTTCTTAAAGCATCAATATTTTTTGAATCAGTATGCTGAGTAGAAATAACTATTGTATCAATTCTAATAACTCTATCATCGTCATATTCGACTGTAACTTGAGTTTTTCCATCTGGACCTATATCTTTTATCTCTTTATTTTTTCTAGCCTCAGAAAGTCTTTTTGCAAGTTTATGCGCATAGTAAATTGCAAATGGCATATAGTTTGGTGTTTCACTACATGCATAGCCAAACATCAACCCTTGGTCTCCTGCTCCTTCAGATACAATATTACCTTCTTCTTTTTCTTCCAAAGATTTATCTACTCCAAGAGCAATATCTGATGACTGACTAACTATTCTTATTTCTATTTCACAAGTTTCATAATCTATGTCTTGCTCACCAAAATAACCTATATCTTGAACTGTTTTTCTAACAATCTTTTCTATTTGTTGATCTGTCAAATTGGCTTTTGATGTTACTTCTCCTGTTACAAAAATTTTATTCTTACTAGCAATAGTTTCTATTGCAACTCTAGAGTTTTTATCTTTTTCAATATAAGCATCTAACAAACTATCTGATATTAAATCACATAGTTTATCTGGATGTCCTTCTGTTACACTTTCTGAAGTAAAAAATCTTTTCATATAGAATCATTCCTTTCTTAAACATAAAAAAAACTCTGCACAAACGTGCAGAGGCAATAATCTTTTCAAAACATCATCAGCCAAAGCACTTTTTGTACTTTGTCGGTATTAGCACCTAACTTAATAGGTTGCTGCGGAGTCATAAAGCCGATTCTCTCGTCCGCTCTTGATAATCAATATTAATATTGTAATTTTATTATACATACTTTTTTAAAAAAATCAATTAGTTTTTCTCATTAGTTTAATTATTTTTGCTTTTATATTGGCACGCTTGTATATGTACAAGATTAATCCAACAAAAAATAATACAGCTGACAAAGCTTGTGAAACTCTAATGTTGGTACCTTCTATATATAAAGAATCTGTTCTTAATCCTTCTATAAAGAATCTTGCAATACCATATAAAACTAAATATAAGTAAAACACTTGTCCCACGAATTTTTTATTTTTATACACTTTAGATAGTATAAGAAATATTAAAAATGTACAAACAGATTCATATAAAAACGTTGGATGATAATAACCAATTTCACCTGGTACACTCATCTTAAAAAATGATTCGGTCTTACTACCATATGCTTCACAATTTACAAAATTTCCCCATCTTCCAATTGATTGGCACATTGCAACATACGGAATACAAAAATCTGCTATATCTAAAAACTGTACTTTTTTAACTTTGCAAAATATAAATGCAGTAATTGCTCCACCAATTATTCCACCATATATTGCAAGTCCTCCATTCCATATTTTTATTATTTCACCCAAATGAGTACCATAATAGTCCCAATTAAAAATGCAATAATAAAGTCTTGCACCCACTATTCCAAGCGGTATCATAAAGATTACTAAATCTGTTATTAAATCCCAACTAATCTTGCTTGAAAGCCTATCTACATCTGACATCTTTTTGATTTTTCTATAAGCAAGAACGTGAGCTAAAATAATTCCACTTAGAATAATTAATCCATACCAATAAACTTCTTTTCCGAAATATTGTGAATGCAACTGGATTTATATTAAATTCTAAATTTAAATTTGGAAAAGTGACTTTGTTCATATTACTCCTACATCTTTATTAACTCATCTGTACTAATATCTTCTGCAGAAATTGTTTTAAGTGCTTTCTTTGAAGTTTTATTCTTAGTATTTGAAGCATGTTTAATAATAGTTTTTTCATAAACATTTCTAACAAAACGTGCATTACCAAAGTTTTCGGTATCTCTATACTCTTCAATTACCTCTCTTAATTTTTCTACAGCCTCTTTAGAAACAGAAAAGCCTGATTTTTTCATCATTCCATTGAAAATTTCAATTAATTCATCTGTTGTGTAATCATCAAATTCTAAAGTATATCCAATTCTTGAAACAATACCTGAATTTGAATTTAAAAATGCTTGCATTTCTTTTGTATAACCAGCAAAAATTACAACTAATCTATCTCTATAATTTTCCATAGCTTGAATTAAAGTTGCAATCGCTTCTTCATTATATGAATTACTACTACTTCCAGAACCCGAAGCTAGTGTATACGCTTCATCAATAAATAGCAAGCCTCCCATAGCTTTTTCTATAACAGACATAGTCTTAGGTGCTGTTTGACCAACGTACTCTCCAACTAAGTCTTTACTAGAAACTTCTATAAGTTTATTTTGCTTAATATATTTTAAATTGTATAAAATCTCTGCAACTATCCTTGCAACTGTAGTTTTACCTGTTCCTGGGTTTCCTAAAAATACCATGTGCAAGTTAACGCTTTTAATCTTCAAATCATCTTTTGCTTTATTTTGTAAATCCATTAAATCTACAAGTTCATTTAATACTTTCTTAACTTTTTGTAGACCAACTAATTCATTAAGTTCAGCAAATATTTCATCTAATGTCTTTTCTCTCTCATAAGTTGGAATCTCTTTATTAAAAGCTATATCTTTACACAAAGATTTTCTATATTCTGGAAAACTAAGTTCTGTTTTAGGATATGTAAAGCCAATATAATCTAATAACTTAACTTTCATATCATCTGTTAGTTCAACACTCTTAGAGGCAATTTCTAGCACTTCATTATAAACATCTTGAACATCAGGATTAATACCTTCAACAATGAAATCAAAATAATCTGAACGAAGTTTAGGAGTATTTACAAAGAAATTATCTAGTTCTTCTTTTTTGTTTGCTCCAAGAATTGTCATTGTTTTATCGTAAGACTTTACAAGCTCTGTAAAAGTGTGATCAAACTTGTCTTTAAAGCTTGAATCATTTATATCATAACCTTTTAAGTCTGTGATAAATATTAAGCCATATCTATCTTCATATAGTTCTTCTAATGCTTCATCCGACTTAACTCTATACATAGAAACTTCTGAATAATCTTTTGTAAGACAATAATTAAACATTATCATTGCTTGTTCTAAAACATCTAATATAGTTTCTATGTTTTCTTGGTTATTAGAAATAATCTGCATATTGAAAGAAATATAATTTTTCTCAATTTGCTCATTATACTTTCTCATATATTCAATTATTTTTTTAAGAAGATTTTTAGATTGGTCGGTTATATATAGGTTGTCTATTCTAGAAAACCACTCCTCCATCTTTTTATCTCTATCTTCTTTAACGTCTTTTACTTCTTTTTCATCTATAAATTTTTCGTCTTTTTTAACGACAATTTCTGGAGCTGGCTTCATCTTTTCTATACCAAGTTCTTTACGAAGCTTTTCATTTTGTTTTTCTAGTCTTCTATTTTCTACTCCAAAAAAATCATCATAAAGACCATCAAAAAAATTTCTTTTTTCCATATTTAGTCCTTTCATTAAACGTAACGGCGACCATAGGTCGCCATTATTTTTATAGGTGTAAGTTTGAGCTTTCTGATGAAGAATCATGTTTTATTTCAAGCATTTTTGCGCGAAGTTCTTTTTCAATTTCAGTAAGAGCTTTTTCACTTTCTTGTCTCTTAATTCTTCCTTGCTTATGAATCTCTATAACTTTATCTAGTGTTTCTATTAAGTCATTATTTGTCTTTTGAAGCGTTTCAACATCAACAATAGCTCTTTCAGATTGCTCAGCAACTTGAATAGTACCTTGTTTTAAAATCTCACTATTTTGTTTTAACATATCATTAGTTAAATTTGTAACGGCTGTTTGTGCACCCAAAGCTTGTTTTGCATTGTTAATACCAAGTGCAATAACCATTTGGTTTTTCCAAAGTGGAATTGTATTTGTAATTGAGCTTTGTATCTTTTCGACTAATTCAGCTTCATTATTTTGAAGAAGTCTTATTTGCGGTGCCATTTGAATAGAAATGATTCTTGTTGTTTTTAAATCATATACTTTCTTTTCAAATCTATTAATTATACTTTCTAAGTCTTTAACTTTTTGAGCATCCATTTGCTCTCCGCTTTCCTCTGCTTTTTTAATTAAAGCTGGAAGTGTAACGTTTCTCAATTCATCTAATTTTCTTTCACCAGCAATGATATATAAAGAAATTTCTTTAAAGTAAGTTAAGTTTTTATCATACATAGTATCAAATATGCTTATATCTTTAAGCATTTGAAGTCTATGTTTTTCTAAGCTCTTTTCAATTGTATCAATGTTACCATCAATCTTATTATACTTAGCAATGATAGTATCTATCTCTCTTTTTCCTCTTGAGAAAAGTTTAGCTAAGAAGCCTTTGTTATCATTTGTGATATCCGAATTAAATGATTTAATTTGACCAACTAAATCTGCAAGTAAATTTCCAACTTCTCCTAAATTCTTTGTTCTAACATCATCTAGAACACTATCTGAAAATTGAGAAATCTTGTTTTGAGCAGCTGCACCAAATTGTAGTACTTGAGTAGAATCACTTACATCAATTTTTTTGTTGAATTCATCTATTGCATCTTTTTCTGCTTGAGTTAGAGAGTCATAATTTAAAGATGCTTCTATTCTATCATCTGTAACTTTTTGAGACTCTTTTACAAGTTCTTTTACTTCTCCTTCTTCAAGATTTTTTTCAACTTTTAATTCCATTTGTGCACTCATATTTTTCTCCCTTTCTTTTATGGTATTTATTAATCACCATCAAAAATTTCGATTTTTATTATTCTGTTATGTCATGCAAAACATTGTATGCTTTATCTGGGTCTTTTTCTTTTAAGTAAGCAATTAATTTATCATAGCCTTCCATTTTTAATCCTGATACTGTTTGTGAAATTGTTTTTGGAATACCAATTCCATATTGTTCAGTATCATAAGAACCTCCTACAACACCTGTTCTAAAGCCATATCTTTCCCAAGCAATTGCTTGAATTTCAGGATCTTGATATGCATCAAATAATAATTTTCCATTGTCTGTTAAATATTGATAACAGTGTGAATTCCACATAGTTGGCTCTGGATATAACAATCTAATACTATCCTTTATAGCTGCAAAATTTTCAGGTTCATCATTTGCTAAGTTTATAATACTCTTTTCGTAATCAACTATAATAGGTGTTCTTTGGAATTTGTATGCATCAAATAAATCTGCAGGTGAAAACATAAATGAACCCGCTTTTTCATAGAACTCTCTTAACGATGGTAAATTCTCAATAATAGTTTCATCTGTAACTACGCCTTCGCAATAAATAGAAAGAAGAAGTCCATAATAAGTTGCACCTGGAGATGATTTAACAGGATCTACTGATTTAACTTCTACAGAACCATAATATTGGTCTAAGCCAATGTCTTTCCATTTCTTTTTATTTAGCATATAGTCCATAAGTTTTGGCATATCTGTTATAAAGTATGTATCACCTTTTTTAGTAACTATATTTTCATTTATCAAAGCTTCTGTTACGTCGTCCCAACTGTAGAAAATAATAGGAGTATTTAGCATTAAGCTTCCACCTTGAACTCTAAATCTATCAGCTTCGCCTTTAGACTTATCTGGGCTTAATTGATAATAATTATAATATCTTTCATCAGAAGAAAAGATTGCATCATAAGGAGTAAGTCCTGGCGTATTAATTGTTGATTCTCCCTCTTTATAAGCACTTACATTTCCTTTTCCAACAGCTTCTCTTACCATAGGCCATAAAATTAATTTTCCATTGCTCCATCCATCATATATAACATTTAATTTGTATTTTTCTCTTAGTATTTTATTGATGTCTTCATCAGCAATGAAGTTTTCTTTGCCTCCACCTGTTGCAACATAAACTGTTGTAAGACCTTTAATATTCTCTTGTTGCGTAACTTGAGTATTATTGCCAACATTTCCAGTTTCCTCTTCTTTCATGGCATCGCCAACAATTTTTATTCCAGTAATAATAACTACTAGTATAATAAAAATCAAAATACCAATAAGCTTTTTGTTATTCAACTTTTGTTCCTCCTTTATTTATCTTCCAAATCTATAGCGTTTGAATCAAGGCCTTCTGATTTTAGCATCATATCTAATACTTTCATTTCTGCATCGGTATCTACCATATCAGATTGATATAACCCTGCAAGTTGCTTTTTAAATGCTTTTTCAACCTCAGCAATCATATTTCTCGATTGTTCCATAAATTTCTTGCTATCACTAGATGTAAGTCTTTGATTTTCAATTTCATCATATCTTTTTAATATTTTAATAGTAACTGGTAAATAGTAGTCAAAAAATGTAACTGCTTTTTTAAACTTTTTAGGACTTTTTTCAATAGTTTCAATAATCTTATCCGCAGTTTCAGAAAGTTGCCTAATATTAATTTGCAAAGTTATATCTTCTACTCTAGAATACATTTCTTTTATTTCTTTATTTGTAGTGCGTGCTCTTTCAATTTCTTCTTTAACATTTCTGTTATCAATTATTATTGGTACTTTTTTTTCATCTCCGCAGTATTAATTCTGAAGCACCATAGGCTGTGGCTCCAAGAATTAATGAAGGTATTATTCCAATTGGTGTAGCTAATAACGGAACTGCAAAGAAAGCTCCTCCGCACTATCGCAGAAATAACTCCCGAATTTTTCATTAGAATTAACTCCTTATTATTAATTGTATCCTCTAACTTCCTTAAATGCCTCTACTAAATCTGTTTTACCATCAAAAACTTTTCCATTTGTAAGTCTCGCAATATTAAGTAGTTGAACATCATTTGCATCTCCAAACATTATTGAATAAACAGGTATATCCTTTCTAGCATTCCCATACGCTCTTTCTAAATCTGACAATTTTCCACTATTGCTTTCACCATCTGTCATAAGAATAATAGAAATATTTCTTACACTTGTATCTTCATTTTTAAGTTTATCTATCGCCATAATACAAGCATCGTAAATATTTGTACCGCCTTTTGGCTCTTTTGAATTAACAAAATCTAATATTCCTTGTGTTTTTGTACCATTATTAGTACTAATACCTGCTTGTGCCATATTGGTAAATGGAATAACATCTATAATATCATCTTCTGCAAATTGAATGTTATGTTTTACTGCTGCATCAGATAAGATAAACTCCATTGCTGCTCTTAATTGTTTTATTCCATCTCCAACCATACTTCCAGAATAGTCAAGACAAAATACAACATGTACTGGTTTTCTATATTGTGTTTGATACATTGCTAGTGCTTTTATAATAACATCTGAAGTTGGGTATTTTACAGGAGTAATGTACTCTTTTGTATCTACTCCCCAATCTTCATTGAAAATAGATGTATCAACGTTAGTATTAATTCCGCCATACCAAGTTCTTCTACCAGTTTTTTGAATAAGCTCTTTTCCTTCAGAGCTTAATAAATATTTTTGTATATCTAAAAATATTTGTTGTTTTTTATCATCTTTATGATCAACATATACAAAAGGATTATCCGAAATTGGAACTCCATCAAATGGATAAATAATATATAGAGGTTCTTTCCCCTGTGCTATTAATTTTTTATTAATATTAATAATTGATGATTCGTAAGAAAAAACTGATTCATAATCACCATTTAAAAATAACTCTTCCAAATAATCTTCTGTTCCTGAAGTTCTTTCAACTCCAGCAAAGAAAGATTTCATTTTAGATTTTACTTCTACATCATTTAATATTTCTTCTGTAAGCACTTCTGGGTTTCCTGCAAAAGTATAAAGCATGCCCAAATATGCAGAAGCACCACTATTTGTTGTATTTGGATTTGACATTGCAAATTTCAATTTACCTGCAGAAATTGCATCTAATAAATCTTTTGTATAAACTCTTTTTCCTATAAAGCCTAATTCTTCTGCTTTAGATTTTTTTATACCAAATACTATAGGAGAAATACTTGTAATCTTAGAATTACTTAATGTTGCATTGTTACTATCAACCATATATGTCCAAATTGAATTTGCTGCCCACACTGCATCATAAGGTGCTTTAGCATCAATCTTTTCCATAATCTCTAAAGTACCAGCATAATCAATATTAACATTGTAGCCTTGTTGTTTTGCATAATTACTAATAACCTCTGTAACATCTTTCATCTCTTCACTAGCTAAGATATTAAATAATTTTGTATCTAATTGAACATCTTTTACTGAAGAATTTGAATATGAATAGTTATAATTTGTTCCAGATTGATTATTAAGTCCATCTATTTTTTGACTAAATATTTCAGTTATTTTATAAAATGAATACAAACTACCTATTATAAATAAAAATATTAAAACAATAAGAACCCAAACAAGCATTGCGCTTCCGTTTTTTGCCCATTAGTATCCTCCTTATACCCACAATAACTCTATCTTAAATCATACCATAACAATCAATTATCTTCTATTTATATAATAAATTGTAACATTTTTGCAATAAAAAAACTTGGGCTTTTTCTCCCAAGTTCATCCCTTTTATTCATTTGGCGATACAACAGATAATGCCATATTATTAAAGTCAAAATGCTCTCTTAATACTTCTTCTACATACTCTTTTGTAATGTTTTGATATGCATCCGCATAATCTAGTGTATTTACACCTTTAAAATAATCGTTTGTCATATTTTTAGCAATATAAATAGGGTCATTAAACATGCCTACAAAATTACCATATAACATTTTTTTAGTTCTATCAAAATCTTCTTTTGAAAGTCCATTTTCTTTTAGATAAGATATTTCTTCTTTTATTCTCTCTACTACTCTATCAACATTTGAAGTTTCAACATAAAAAGAGCTATATGCATAATCTTCTTCAAAAGTAAAATCGCAATCAATAGCAGAAGTTAATGTTCCTTCATTGTATAATTCTTCAAAAGTTCTTGAACTTTTTCCTGCAATTAAAGAAAGTAGTATCTCTATTGCAACAGACCTTTTTACCAAATCTTTATTATCTTCTGAATATCCTGCTTTTCTTAAAGTTTGAGCTTTAACATCTTTAAAACCTAAAATTGCCATAGAAAGACTGACATCCATCTTCTTTTCAACTCTTGTTTTAAATACTTTAGGAGATATTTCTCCATAGTATCTTTCGATTTGAGCTTTTTCTTTTTGAGATTTTACATTTGCTTTTATAATATCCAAAATCTTCTCTGGTTCTACATCTCCAGAAACAATAATTACCATATTAGATGGATCATAAAAAGTATTGTAGCAGTCATATAAAACTTTTGGAGTAATATGACTAATTGATTCTACTGTTCCTGCAATATCCTTAGATACAGCATGTTTATCTCCATATAATGCTATTAAAAGTTGAAAGAAAACTTGCCAATTCGGGTCATCATCATACATTTTTATTTCTTGTCCAATAATTCCCTTTTCTTTTTCAACATTTTCATCAGTTAAATATGGGTTTTGCACAAACTTTAACAAAATGTTAAATGCTTCTTCAAATCTAGAATTACATGTGAATAAGTATGCAGTGTGATTGAAAGTAGTGTATGCATTAGCATCTGCACCTATTTTAGAAAGTTTATCTAATGCATTTATTCCATCTTCTTCTTCAAATAATTTATGTTCCAAAAAATGTGCAACACCATCTGGAACTGTTGTTATTTCTGTATTTCCTGGTGCTTTAAATTTATAATTTAGTGAACCAAAATGAGTAGCAAAAGTTGCATAATAGTTTGTAACACCTTTTTTAGGAATTATTACAACATCTAACCCATTTTCTAAATGCTCATAATATACTTTTTGATTTAATTTTTCTTGTACCATTTTCTATCCTTTCAAATATTTATAAAATCTATCATTTAAATTTATGAAGCCAAATAGTATGAAATTGCTAGCTCAAGTCTACTTGCAACTTCCATAACATCTTCTTTAGACACATTATTAATCTTTTCTATTACTGTATTTAAATCTTCTTCTCCTCCAAATAGTTTTTGTCCAAGAGCCCAGCTAACAAGTGAAGTTTGAGAATCATTAATTGCTTTAAATCTAGTAATTAAATTAACTTTTGCATCATGAATTTCCTCTTCGGTTATTTCTCCTATTTTCATATCATTGATCTCTTTGAAAATACAGTCTTTAGCAATTTCATAATTTTCAAGTTCAATTCCTGCTGAAACCATCATGGCTCCTTTATATTTTAAATACTGCGAACGAATAGTATAAGCTAAACTCTTTTTCTCTCTAACATTGCAAAATAGTTTTGAACTTGCTGTCCCTCCTAAAATAGCGCTATAAATATTCATTTTGTAGAAGTCTTCCGCGCTATTGTAATCTTTAACTCTATAGCCAAAAACTATCTTTCCCTGAGTAACATTTTGATGATCAACTACTTCTTTATATTTGTCTACTTCAAAAGTTTTGCAAGCCGCTTCTTCTTTATAATCTCTTTCAACATCTTTAAATTTTTCTTCAAATAAACTTTTAACAGATTGCTCATCTATATTTCCAGAAACATAAATATATATTTGTGACTCTTTTAACACTTTTTTGTATTGTGCATATAAATCTTTCGCACTGATAGAATCTAAATCTTCAACATAACCATATTTGTATAATCCAAATGGTTCATTTTTAAACATCTCTTCAACGCATCTTTCCATAGCATATGAAGTTTTGTTATTAATCTTTGATTCAATTAATTCTTTTAAAGAATCTTTTTCTTGAGAAACGTACTCTTCTTTAAATGCTCCATTTTCCAAAACTGGATCTAATAACATATCGCAAATTAAAGATGCTCCATCTTTAAATAACTCTTCATTTTCCAATGTATACTCATCAGAAATAAAGTTTAAGTTAAAAGATGTTACAAGCCCATCTCCTATTTTGTCTGTTTCAGCACTTAAAATTGCTCCATACATTTCTTCAAGTTTTATAGATATTTCCTTCATAGTTTTTAGTTTTTGACAGCCTCTTCTTAAAACTAGAGTTATTAAAGCATTTTTAGTAATAGTATCTCTAGACAATTCAGAAACAACATTAATGCTTATATAATTTGTTTTAAATCTATCTCCTGTATTCATACAATGAAGAATAATACCATCTCTAATTTTTATTTCTTTAGAATTCATTTTTATTTCCTTTCTTGTTTTAGTATTGCTGCAACTTCTTTAGCAGGAGTACCTGGGAATGCTAATATCATAGAATTATCAGGTATCTTTTTATTCTTTCTAACAGTTGCCTTAAGACCTATATTGCAATGGTTACCAATAGTAGCACCTGGCATAATGTATGTATCTGCACTAATCAAAGTATTATTGCCAACAGTAATTTTTCCAAGGTATAACTCTTCTCCTTCAAAAATATGGCAAGAAATATTTGAACCTCCACCAATTACAACATTATCTCCAAGCTCTAGCAAATATGCATCGTGAAGACCAGGTGTATTTATAAATACATTTTTACCAATCTTTGCACCTAAAATTTTATAAAATAACTTTGCCCAAACTGTTCCTGAAACATAAGGTAAAACCATATTTAAAAGAATAACATGAAGTCCTGAATAAATAATCCATCTTGCAAAAACACCAGAACTTGTTGAATACTTTCCTGGTTTAAAACCAATAGTAAGAATTCTTTCAAAAATTCCAAATACAATCAATGCCACTATAAAAAACATATAAATAGCTACACCCACACATAAAGTATATAAGAAAATATTTAAGTAGCTATCTAGTGAAATAAAGTCCAACATCTTGTATAAAAATAATCCTGATGGAGCAAGCGATAGCCCTATAACTGCTCCATAAAAAATATATACAAGTAATGACATTATTCCATTACAAATTGGATCTGCCATAAGGGCAGAAATTAATTTTTTCATTTGTTCACGTCCTTTATTATTTGCTAAATATTACGTCTAACAATACATATTATATATAAAAAAATGTCGTTTGTGAACTTTTTGTGAATTTTAGCACTCTACTATTGACAGTGCTAATTTTTGAACTATAATG
>CAMUYU010000006.1 GCA_947164995.1 uncultured Clostridia bacterium | reverse complement strand
GGACATAAAGCTAAGATTACAGTTCAATCGTCTTTAAACGTTAGACAATCACCTTCAACTTCTGCTGAAAGTATTGATACTATTACTAATGGTCAAGAAGTAAACATTATAGGGGCTAATGATGATGAGAGTTGGTATCAAATTCAATATGGTACTAAATCTGGATGGATTACTTCAAACAAAGACTATGTAAAAATTGTTAATTAATAGGAGTACAATATATGCTATTTTCAATGTTATGTTGTATAGCATACATTCTAGGAATTATATGGGGATTAAACTTACAATATGTAGGTTTAATCCCTTTTTTATTTATTTTATTAGGATGTATTTTATACTTTAATTCGAATTATAAAAAAGATTTACGAATAATAATTTGTTTTGTTTTTGTTATGGTAGGTGTTTTTAATACTATGTTAAAGCAAGATATTTTTGATAATAAATATACTGAAGGTATTTATTATGGAAAAGGAAAAATTCTCGAATTATTATCTAATGATTCATATTATAACAAGTATTTATTTAAATTAGATAATGGCGATAAAATGCTTCTTTATATAGTAAATGACTTAATAATTGAGGAAAATACAATTATTGATTTTTCAGCACAATATAAAAAGCCTAGTGTTCAAAGAAATAAAGGTGGATTTAATTATTCATATTATTTATATTCTCAAAATATATATGGTAGTTTATATATTAAATCACAAAATGATTTTGAAATTATTGAAAAGAAAGATGATTTGATAAGTATAATACGTGAAAAGATATTTATTACACTAGGAAAATTGCTACCAAAAGACCATGTCGGTATTTTGTTGGGAATGATTATTGGAGATACTTTTTATATAAGTCAAGATATAAAAGAATCTTTTAAGCTCTCTGGAATTTCCCATTTACTAGCTGTTTCTGGTACAAATATCACATACATAATAATTACAACTAAATTTATTTTTAATAAAATTTTTGGAAAAAGTATTTCTAATTATTTTTCTATAATTACTATTGTGATATTTATATTAATAGCAGGGACAAGTCCTTCTGTAGTGAGAGCAGGTATAATGGCTATAATTCTAATAATATCAGAAGTTTTTTCTAAAGAACCTTGTACTTTATCAACTGTTTCAGTTACATGTTTATTAATGTTGTTATATAATCCTTATATTATTTGCGACGTAGGTTTTTTACTCTCATTTGGTGGTACGATAGGCATTGTATTATTGTATAAAAAAATTAAATCAAAATTTGAAAGTCTTAATAATTTACTAAACGTTAAAAATAAAATTATATTTATTATAGAAGATGTTATATCTTTATCTGCATCTGCACAAATTATTATCATTCCGGTTATGGCATATTATTTTAATAGCATTTCTATTATTTCATTACTAACTAATATTTTAGTTTATCCTTTTGTTGGTTTTATAACTATTGGAGGAATTGCTACCTTCTTAATTGGATTAATCTTTTTTCCTTTTGCCAAAATTATTAGTTTTTCAATTTACGTATTAATTTCTATTTTAATTTGTATCGCAAAACTATGCAGTTTACTTCCTTTTGCAAATTTTCTAATTATAACTCCAAATATTTTAATAATTTTCGTTTATTATATAATAGTTTTAATTTTTATGAGCAATAATGGTACTGAAGAAAAATATAAGAAATACTATGAATTATTAAAAATATTAGCACTTTGTATGTTACTATTTTGTGTTATAATTTCGATTATTCCAAATAGTTACGTTGAAGTTAATTTTGTTGATGTAGGGCAAGGAGATTGTACTCATATAAAAACAAAACATGGATTGAATATTTTAATTGATGGTGGCGGAAGTGAACAAAATGATTATGATGTTGGAAGTAATATCTTAATTCCATATTTATTAGATAATACTAATGGTATTATTGATTATATGATTGTATCGCATTTCCATGAAGATCACGTTGAAGGTTTAATTAGTGTTTTACAAAAATTAAAGGTAAGAAAGATAATTATTGGTTGTCAACCAATTTTAACGGAGCTTTATAATCAATTGCTTAATATTGCTAAGGAAAATGGTGTACCAATATATACTTTATATGCTAATAATGAATTTATAGTTGATGATGTACACTTTAAAATACTATTTCCCAAAAAGAATTTAGAAATAAATGATGATTTAAATAACAATTCTTTAATATTAAAATGTGAAATATTTGAAACTTCAATTTTATTTACAGGAGATGCGGAGATAAAAGAGGAAGAATTGTTACTAAATTATAATAATGTTTTAGATGTTGATATTCTTAAAGTAGGACATCATGGTTCCAAAACTTCATCCTCCGAAGAATTATTGCTAGCCACAACACCATTAATATCTATTATTAGTTGTGGCTTAAATAATAAATTTGGCCATCCTCATCAAATTGTATTAGATAGAATTAATAATTATTCTAAAAAAGTATTTAGGACAGATTTATGTGGGGAAATAATGCTTAAAATATATAATAACCATAAAATAATAATTAATACTATGCTTAATAACTAAATGAATTTTTTGTGAAAAACTTGCATTTTTGAGAGTTTTAATGTATATTTAATTAGCAATTAAAAATAAAGAGTGCTAATTTGGAAGGAGGCAGATTTTAATGGCTTTATGTTCAATTTGTAAAAAGAATACAGCGGTTGTATTTATTAATAAAGTAATAGATGGTAAACCTTCAGTTGAAGGTATTTGTTTGGCATGTGCAAAAAAGAAAGGTATTAATCCTTTGTCTACACTTATGAAACAATATGGCGCAACTGATGAAGAAATACAAAATTTAAATAGTCAATTTGATGAAATAATTAATTCTATGGACAATTTAAATGACTCAGAAAGTAATGCTTTTTCAGGTATGGTTGACGAAATGATGGATGGTATGAATGCTGATGGTATGCCAATGGATTCAGAACCAGGTTCTACACCAGTTGATGCATTTACTAGGATGTTTGATAAGTTGATTTCCAATATGGGAAACGGACCAATAAGCGGAACTTATGAAGAAGGTGCATCTCAAGAATCGACTACTACAAAAGAGAAAGAGCCTTTTAAAAAGAAAGAAAAGAAGAAAAAGTATTTAGATACTTTTGGTACTAATCTTACTAAAAAAGCTAAAGAAGGTAAGATAGATAGACTTATAGGTAGAGAACAAGAATTAGAAAGACTTACACAAATTTTAAATAGACGTAGTAAGAACAATCCATGTTTGATTGGTGAACCAGGCGTTGGAAAAACAGCAATTGCAAATGGACTTGCTTTAAAAATTGCTGAAGGAGATGTTCCTGAAAAACTTGTAGATTATGAAGTTTATCTATTAGATATGACAGCTATGGTTGCTGGAACTCAATTTAGAGGGCAATTTGAAGCACGTATGAAAGGTCTTATTGAAGAGTGCAAAAAATTTGGAAATATTATTTTAGTAATTGATGAAATTCATTCTATTGTTGGTGCAGGTGAGACTGATCATAGTATGAATGCTGCTAATATACTAAAACCAGCACTTTCAAATGGTGATGTTCAAATCATAGGTACTACTACTTTAAAAGAATATAGAAAATATATTGAAAAAGATAGTGCTCTTGAAAGAAGATTTCAACCTATTATTGTTGAAGAACCTTCTGTAACTGATACTATAGAAATCTTAAAAGGAATTAAAGGTTACTATGAAGATTTTCATAAGGTAGTAGTTACAGACGAAATGGTTCGTAAGATTGTAGTTATGTCTGAAAAGTACATTCATGATAGATTTTTACCAGATAAAGCAATAGATATATTAGATGAAGCTTGTTCTAAATTAAATTTAGCAAATAAAGTATTATCTGAACTTGCTAAGATGAAAAAAGAATTAGATGAAATTAAAGAAGAAAAAGCAGAACTTGAAACTATAAATAAAGAAAATCAAGAATTAGATTTTGAAAAAATATCTAACCTTAGAAGTAGAGAAAATGCACTTACAAAACAAATTGCTGATATGTCTCAAGGAAAGCTTACAGTTGAATTAAACGTTGAAGATGTCGCTAAAGTAATTGAAACCTGGACGAAAATTCCAGCTTCAAAGATTACTGAAACTGAAAGTCAAAAACTACTTCGCTTAGAAGAAAATATTCATAAGAGATTAATAGGTCAAGACAATGCAGTTTCTGCAGTATGTAATGCTATTAGAAGAAATAGAGCAGGACTAAAACTTAGAAAGTCACCACCATCATTTATTTTTGTAGGACCTACAGGTGTTGGTAAAACTGAACTTGCAAAGGCTTTGGCATTTGAATTATTTGGTACTGATGATTCAATTGTTAGAGTAGATATGTCTGAATATATGGAAAGTCATAGTGTTTCAAAACTTATTGGTTCACCTCCAGGATATGTTGGATATGATGATGCAGGACAACTTACTGAAAAAATTCGTAGAAATCCATATTCTTTAATTTTATTTGATGAAATAGAAAAAGCTCATCCAGATGTATTTAATTTACTTCTTCAAGTTTTAGATGAAGGTAGATTAACTGACTCACAGGGAAGAGTTGTTAATTTTGAAAATACTATTATTATTATGACATCTAATGCTGGTTCAAATTTAAATAACAATGGCATTGGTTTTAATAGAACAGATTCTATCGAAACTGAAAATAGAATTCATTCTGCATTAAAAGATACTTTTAGACCAGAATTCTTAAATAGAGTAGATGAGATTGCAGTATTCCATGAATTAACTAAAGATGAATTATTACAAATTGTTGATTTGAACTTAAAGAAATTATCTAATGAACTTAAAGAAAGAAATCTTTTTGTTTCTTTCTCAAAGGAAGTTAAAGAATATATTTTAGAAAAAGGATATGATCCTAAGTATGGAGCTCGTCCAATTAATAGAGCTATTGAAAAGTATATAGAGAACTTCTTGGCAGAGAGTATGCTTAAAGATGAAATTGTACCTAATGAGCAAATTGTACTTATACTAAATGCTCAAAATGAAGTTGCAGTTTCATAAAACTCAATAGATTATTAAGGAGATTTTATGAAGAAAAAAAGAATTATTGCTATTATTGCAATAGCATTGTTGCTTATTATAGCAATTACTATTTTATTACTTCCTAAGAATGAGACATATATTTCCTATAACGATTTTACAAAACTAATTTCAAGTGGTGATATAGCATCAGTTGAAATTACTAATAATAAAGTAAGTTTTATTCGTAATTCTATATCGGGTGATTTTTATACAGATAATCCTGAAACACCTGATTTTAAGGAATATATATTAATTAACAATATAAAAATAAATGATTCATTTTCCGAAGATGATTTAGGGTTTGTATTTGATGTTTTATTCTATATGTTTTTCTTTGTAGTTTGCGGATTTGCACTATTTAAATTTTCTGAAATTTTTGGTGCAACTAAATTTAAAGTTGTTAGAAAAAGCAATACAAAATTTACAGACATATGTGGTATGGATGATGTAAAGAAGGATATGATTAAAACAGTTGAGCTTTTAAAGAATCCTGAAGATTTTAAAAAGCGTGGTATTAGAGCACCAAAAGGAATTATTTTTGAAGGGCCCCCAGGAAATGGTAAAACACTTTTTGCTAAGGCATTAGCGGGTGAGGCAAATATTAATTTTATTCCTACCAAAGGAGCAGACTTTCAAAGTGCTGTTATGAGTGTTGGACCTTCTAAAATCAAAGCTGTTTTTAAAAAGGCAAGACGTAACAAACCGTGTATTATTTTTATAGATGAGTTTGATGGTATTGGTGAAAGAAGAAATTACACCGGTACTGGTATCGATAAAGAAAACAATAGAATTATTACTGCTATGTTAAATGAAATGGATGGCTTTGAAACCGAAGATGGTGTTTTAGTTATAGGTGCTACTAATTCTTATGGTTCTTTGGATGGAGCACTTGTAAGACCAGGTAGATTTGATAAAAAGTTTAATATTACAAATCCAGATAAGTCTACTATAGTTGAACTTATTAATATGTATTCAAAAGGTAAAAAGATTTCTTCAAGTATTAATATTGACTCGCTTGCTAAGTGTTTTAATGGACTTTCTTGTTCTGCAGTTGAAACATTGATGAATGAGGCTGCCGTTGAAGCTAATATTAATGGTCGTGATGAGATCGTACTTGAAGATATTGTAAAAGCAGGACGAAAAACAAATATTATTAAAATAAACAAGGTTTAGATTTTTGTGTTCAGTGTTTTATAATGCTGAACACTTTATCTTGTTTTTAGTTATTAATAATGGTACAATTATTTCGCACTTTGAATTTGGAGGGTGAAAATGACTGATGAAGAATTAGTTCCATGTCTAGAGGCACTTCTATTTGCTAGTGGTAAGCCTGTAGACATTAAAACTATACAAAATATATTGGAAATTGATGAAGAGAAGGTAAAATTAATAGCCGAAACATTAAAAAATAAGCTAATTGACTCAAATAGTGGTCTTCAACTTATTGAAATTAATGATGGCTATCAAATGGCTACTTTAGAAAAGTATTATAAACAAGTATGTGCTTTACTAGATAATCGCCCTAAGCCTTCGCTATCTCAAGCCGCTATGGAAGTTTTAGCGATAGTTGCCTATAATTCTAGAATTACTAGAGCGGAAATTGAGAAGATTAGAGGGGTTAATTCAGATAGCGCTATTAATAAATTGCTAGAATATGGCCTTTTAGAAGAAGCGGGAAGAATTGATGCTCCTGGAAGACCAATGTCTTTTAAGACCTCTGACGAGTTTTTAAGGCTTTTTGGCTATAAATCACTACAAGATATGCCAGAATTGCCTGAACTTAAAGAAGATGATGGTCAAATTCAAATTGAGGAAATGAACGAGGAAAATAGCTAAATTATGTTTGACAAATGGGCTCAAACGTTATATAATTTCAGTTGCGTTTGAAATGACGCATTTTAATTCGTTTTTTATTATTTTAATATAGATGTTTTCGTAAGGAGGGAATTTAGATGGCACAACCAAAAAGAAGATGGTCAAAAGCTAGAACTGGTTTAAGAAGATCTACATGGAAAGTAGAAGCTCCAGGATATGTTGAATGTCCACATTGTCATGAACCTGTTCTTCCACATAGAGTTTGCAAGAATTGTGGATATTATGATGGAAAAGAAGTTATAGTTAAAGAAGAAGCAGCTAAATAATTTAGCTGTTTTTTTATTAATTAAATAATTATGATAAGGATAGAGGAGGTGGAAAGTTGAAAAAGCACCTAATTAAAGAGGTTAAAAAAGGAAGTATTGCTGAAGAATTAGAAATAGAACCAGGTTGTTACCTTACGCTTGTAAATGATGTGGAAATTAAAGATATTCTTGACTACAAATATCAAATGTTTGATGAATATGTAGTAGTTACTATTGAAGATAAGAATGGTGAAGAATGGGACTATGAAATAGAAAAAGATGAAAATGAAGATATAGGCTTAGTTTTCGAAGAAGAACTAATGGATAATGCTAGAAGTTGTGCTAATAAGTGTATTTTTTGCTTTATGGATCAACTACCACCAAATGTAAGAGATACATTAGTATTTAAGGATGATGATTTCAGATTATCTTTTATGACTGGAAACTATGTTACACTTACTAATTCAGGTTATAAGGACTTAGATAGAATTATTGAATATCATTTAAGCCCTATAAATATTTCTGTACATGCTACAAATCCTGCAGTTAGATGCATGATGCTAAACAACAAAAATGCTGGAAAAATATTAGAGTATATAAAATACCTTACAGATAACGGAATATATGTTAATACTCAAATAGTTCTTTGCCCAGGTATTAACGATGGAAAAATTTTAGATCAGACAATTGAAGAATTATCTAAGTTTTATCCATATATGCAATGTATAGCAATTGTTCCAGTTGGACTTACTAAATATAGAGAAGGGCTATATAAATTAAAACCTTTTAATAAAGAAACGGCGAATAGAGCAATAAAACAAGTTGAAGAATGGCAAAACAGATTTATGGAAAAATATGGTTCTCATATTGTATATATAGCGGATGAAGTGTATATCCTTGCTGAAAAAGATATTCCTAGTTATGAAGTATATGAAGACTTTCCACAATTAGAAGATGGAATAGGAATGCTTGCAAAAATGCAGCATGAATTCAATAAAAAGTATTTAAGATTAAAAGAGAGACCTATAAATAAAATTGTTTCAATAGCAACAGGAAAATGTGCATATGGCTTTATAAAGTACTTAGCAGAAAGCCTAGAGAAGAAGTTTAAAGGGCTAAAAGTTAACGTCTATGCTATTGAAAATGAGTTTTTTGGTCCGCAAATTACTGTTTCAGGACTAATTACTGGTTCAGATATAATAAAACAGCTTAAAAATAAAGATTTAGGACAATATTTATTAATAAATTATAGCTCAATAAAAAGTGACTCCCCTACATTTTTGGACGATATTTCGGTGGGGGAGGTTGAAAAAGCCTTAAATATCAAGATAAAAGTGACTGATGGCACCGGAGAGGACTTTATTACTAAGATAATTAAGTAATTTTACAATTTTTAGATAGGTTTACTATTTTTTACCACTTTTTGCCAATTTATGTAAATTTGATTGACTATTTATGTTATTTTCTATATAATCTACATGACATAGAAATAATAATTTAGGAGGAGATTAATATGTCCACCATTACAAAGCTTCTTTTTGGCATTAGTATTCTAGCTTTATCTTCTGGTGTTTTGAGTTTTTTAGATTATAGAAGAGAAGTTTTGGCTACCTCTAAAGGTAATGCAGAAAAATGTATTCACACTAAGTTAGATTGTGAAGGCTGCCGTACAGCACGCAATTGTAGTTGTCGGTTTGACCCTTCATGCATAATAAGTTCTCCGGAGGATTACTAAGACCTTCTTGGTAGATCTTCTGTGTTGTGCCTTTATATATGAATCTTTAAAAGAGGCAGACAGAGAAGCTAATCGCAAATTTGAATTAAGACAAGAGCAAGAGCGTATTGAACGTGAAGAGCAAAGGAAGCGGCAAAACGAGATTAATTATGAAATTTTTAAGAAAAAATATTTAGACAAATAAGGTGCTATTCTATTTTTTTAGAATAGCACTTTTATTTGTCTTTTTTCTTGATATTTTATGTCTCCTAGTATATAATTAGCTAGGTATAATTGGTGAAAGTATGGTTTTTAAAAATTATATATAGATGAGGGAGAATAATGAAAGAATATCTAAGTAAAAATTGGAAAAAAGTTATATACATAATATGCGGAATTGCAATTGCTTTTAATCTTTTTAAGGTCATTTTTACTCCAGCTAAAATTCCAGAAGAATTTTATAAATATGGGCCAGATATAAAATATGATTTAGTTGACAGAGGTGCAGATACGGCTGAAGATGCAGGAGAAAAAGCAAGTGAAGGTGTAGATACACTTACAGATTTTGTTGCTGACAGCACTGGTTATTCAGATTCAAATGCTAGAATGATTGTAATGGTTTCACTTTTAATTTGTGGTGTTTTGATTCTATCTACATTAATTGATGATGGTGCAGCTGGTAAGAAAAAATAATATACAAAGGAGAACATAGTATGAGTTTTATTAGTGGATTAAAAGAAAGAGCAAAGCAAAATATTAAAACAATTGTTTTGCCGGAGTCTTATGACATTAGAGTTTTACAGGCGGCAAGAAAAGTTACAGATGAAGGTTTTGCAAAAGTTATTTTAGTTGGAAGCAATGACGAAATTGCAAGGCTATCTGGTGAAAATGGTTTAGATATTTCAGATGTTCAAATTGTAAATCCTGAGACATCTGAAAAACTAGAGTCATATATTAATGAATTTTATGAGCTTAGAAAAGCAAAAGGCATGACATTAGAAAAAGCAAGAGAGACATTAAAAAATAATATATACTTTGGAACAATGATGATTAAAATGGGAGATGCTGATGGCCTTGTTGCAGGTAGCATTTGTTCTACTTCAGATACTTTAAGGCCTGCACTTCAAATAGTTAAAACAGCACCAAATACTAAACTTGTATCTGCATTCTTTATGATTCAAGTTCCAGATTGTGAGTTTGGTGAGAATGGACTATTTTTATTTGCAGATAGTGGATTAAATGTTCAACCAAATGCAGACGAGATATCTGAAATAGCTATTTCTTCTGCAAAAACATGGAAGAATTTGGTAGGTACAGAGCCTAAGATAGCTATGCTATCATATTCAACACTTGGTAGTGCTCCATCAGTTGAAGGAATGAATGCAAAAACTCTTGAAGCAACCAACTTAGTTAAAGAAAAAGCACCTGATTTAGCAGTTGATGGAGAATTACAATTAGATGCGGCAATAGTTCCAAAAGTTGCTATGCAAAAAGCTCCAAATAGTAAAGTTGCTGGACATGCAAATATACTTATATTTCCAGATTTAAATGCTGGTAATATAGGCTATAAACTAGCTCAAAGACTTGCAAAAGCAGAAGCATATGGACCAATAACTCAAGGAATTGCAAGACCAGTTAATGATTTATCTAGAGGCTGTTCGTCAGATGATATTGCAGGTGTTGTTGCAATAACTGCAGTTCAAGCTCAATCAAACGAATAAAAGCGTTTATCATTTTAAGAGGAGGATAAAAAATGAAAGTATTAGTAGTAAATTGTGGAAGTTCTTCATTAAAATATCAATTAATTGATATGGAGAATGAAAAAGTATTATGCAAAGGTAAATGTGACAGAATAGGCGAAACAGGAGAAGGTGCTATTGGTAAACCATTTATCGAATACAAAGGAAAAAGTGGTAAAAAGGTTAAAGAAGAATTACCTTTACCAGATCATAAAGCTGCTTTTGAAGCTGTAGTAAGATACATGACTGATAAAGAAGAAGGAGTAGTTGCATCACTAGAAGATGTTAGTGCAGTTGGTCATAGAGTTGCAAATGCTGGACCTGCTTTCTATAAAACTACAGTTGTTACAGATGAAGTTTTAAAAACACTTAAGGAATCTTCAATTCCTTATGCACCACTTCATAATCCAGCTGCAATACAAGGTATTACAGCTTGTTTAGATATTATGAAAGGAATTCCACAAGTTTTAGTATTTGATACTACATTCCATCAAACAATGCCAGATGAAGCATTTATGTACGGTCTTCCATATGAATGGTATGCAAAATATGGTGTAAGACGTTATGGTGCTCATGGTATGTCACATCAATTCGTTACTGAAGAAGCTGCTAAACTTTTAGGAAAGCCTCAAAGTGAGATTAATATTATTTCATGTCACTTAGGAAATGGTTCTTCAATTACAGCAGTTAAAAATGGTAAATGCGTTGACACTTCTATGGGATTTACACCACTTGAAGGATTAGTAATGGGAACACGTAGTGGTGATATTGATCCTGCAATTATCGAGTTTATTATGGATAAAGAAGGAATTGATATTCACGAAGCATTAAATATCTTAAATAAAAAATCTGGTCTTCTTGCATTATCAGGTAAAACAGGTGATGTTAGGGATTTAAGAATGCTAAGAGATCAAGGTGATGAAAGAGCTAGTTTAGCCCTTCAAGTTTTATCATATAGAATTAGAAAATACATTGGTGCATATATGGCCGTTTTAGGACATGTAGATGCTATTACTTTTGAAGGTGGTATTGGAGAGCACAATCCTGATGTTGTTAAAGCTGCAGTTACAGGTTTAGAAGAACTTGGTATTGTATTTGATGATTCACATTTAGATGATGAAATGTATGAAGGAATTTGTAGCAAACCAGAATCTAAGATTAAGATGTTTGTAATTGCTACTAACGAAGAAATAATTATTGCAAGGGATACTATAAAAGCTATATCAGAATAAAATATAAAAGCAGATATATTAAAAATATGTCTGCTTTTTTATTAGATTTACATAATTTGTAGAAATTTTTAATGTAATATGATATAATCTCATAAATTCTTAGGGTATAGAAGGGAAAACTTATGATTATTTCTAAAGATTGGAAAGATTATGAAATACTAGATATGGCTAATGGTGAGAAACTTGAAAGATGGGGTAAAACAATACTAATTCGTCCTGACCCACAAATAATCTGGAAAGATAAATCTTATCCTGAATTGTGGAAAAAAGCCAATGCGCATTATCATAGAAGTAATAAAGGCGGAGGCGAATGGGAATATATAAAAAATGTTCCTGATAGCTGGCAAATTAAATATAAAGATCTTATTTTCAATTTAAAGCCTATGGGATTTAAGCATACCGGTCTTTTTCCTGAACAAGCTGTTAATTGGGATTTTATGATGGACAAAATCAAATCGTCTAAAAGAAAAATTAGAGTTCTTAATTTGTTTGCATATACTGGTGGAGCAACTTGTGCTTGTTTGAAAGCAGGAGCTTCTGTATGTCACGTTGACTCATCAAAAGGCATGACAGCTTGGGCCAAAGAAAATGTTGAAAGTTGTGGGTTAAAAAATGCGGATGTTAGATTTATAGTTGATGATGTAATTAAATTTGTTCAAAGAGAGATACGACGCGGAAATAAATATGATGCAATTGTTATGGATCCTCCTTCATATGGAAGAGGCGCTAATGGAGAAGTTTGGAATATAGAAGAGTCATTATATCATTTAGTTGAATTATGTTCTAAAATTTTATCTGATGACCCACTTTTCTTTTTAATTAATTCATATACAACTGGACTTTCTTCTACAATTTTAGCAAATGTATTATCTTTAACGATAAAGAAGAAGGGTAAAATTACTGCTGGAGAAATTGGGTTACCAATGTCAAATTCAAAATTACTTCTTCCATGTGGAATTTATGGAAGATGGGAAAAATAGAGGTTACTATGCTAAAAGTAATATACGAAGATAATCATATTTTAGTTGTTGAAAAACCCTGCAATGTGCCATCACAATCTGATGATACAGGCGATAAAGATATGATTACTATATGTAAAAGTTATTTGAAAGAAAAATATAAAAAAGAAGGTAATGTATATTTAGGATTAGTACATAGACTTGATAGACCTGTTGGTGGAGTTATGGTTTTTGCAAAGACTTCAAAAGCAGCTTCGAGATTATCTGAAAGCGTAAGAAGCAAAGAATTTAATAAATCATATTTAGCAGTTGTTGAAAATAATTCGTTGCCTAACAATAATGTACTAGAAGATTATATGATTAAAAACGAAGCATTAAACAAAAGTACGGTTTGTTCAAAAGAAAAACGTGGTGCGAAATTTGCTAAATTATCGTATAAAATAATAGATAACAAGACTATAAAAGATAAAGAATACAGTTTAGTAGAGATAGAACTTGAGACAGGACGTCATCATCAAATAAGAGTACAATTTTCATCAAGAAATTGTCCTTTGTATGGAGATCAGAGATATGGAAAAGGTCCTAAAGGTGAACAAATTGCATTATGGGCATATAAGCTTTCGTTTAAGCACCCGGTAAAAGATGAAATTATGGAATTTAAATGTTTACCCAATAAGGTTGGTATATGGAAATACTTTGATATTAGCGATGTTACATAAATTTAATATTAAATATTTACAACTTACTATGTATGGTAAGTTGTTTTTTTATATAATATAATAGTATTGTTGTAAGAAGTTATGGGGAGTGATAATTTATGGATGGGGAAGATGTAAGATTTAGACAAGTTAAATATGCTTTAGTGCTTATTATAGTTTTTATTGTTTTTGTATTTGTTTCACTTGATGCTACTGGACTACTAAAAAAAGAAAATGGTGAAGAAACAAATAAAGAAGTAACGATAGATCCATCAACTTTATCTGAGAATGAAAAAATAGATGCAGGACTTGTTATAGAAAATTTTGATTATCTTTCAGAATTTAGAGAAGATGAGTCTTTATTAACATCTGGTGATGAAGAAGAAATCATTGAATCTGGTGAAGTAAGTGATTCTTTTGAATCAGGAGATGAAATAACGTTGCTTGATGAAGTGGTTGAAGAAGAAACTATTATAAGTGGAGAAAATCTTTCTGGAGAAGCTAATTAGTTTTGTAACATAAATTTAATATTACAAATTACCCTTGAATATGTTAATTATTCAAGGGTTTTTGTATAATATAATATGAATTGATATGTTATTTAACCAAGGAGGAAAATAAGATGGCTTTAAGATTTGTTTTAAATGAAACAGCTTATTTTGGAAAGAACGCAAGAGAAGTATTACCTGAAGAAATTGTAAAAAGAGGATTTAAGAAAGTATTCTTAGTATCTGACAAATCACTAGTTGAAGCAGGAGTTACTAAAAAAGTAATTGATGTTTTAGAAAGAGCAGGTATTGATTATACTCTTTATGATGATATCAAACCAAATCCTACAATCGCTAATGTACTAGGCGGAGTTGAAAGATGTACATTAGATAAATCTGATGTTATTGTTGCAGTTGGTGGAGGTTCTACTATGGATACAGCCAAGGGAATAGGCATTCTTATGACAAACCCAGATAGAACTTTAGAAAGTCTTAATGGTTTATCAAATACTGTAAATAAGAGTATGCCATTAATTTGTCTTCCAACTACACATGGTACTGCTGCAGAAGTTACTATTAACTATGTTATTACAGATGAAACAAGAAAAATTAAAATGGTATGCGTAGATCCAAACGATATTCCTTGTCTAGCTATTATAGATTCAGACTTAATGTCTACAATGCCAAAGAGTATGGCTGCTGCAACTGGTATGGATGCATTAACACATGCTATTGAAGGTTATATAACAAAAGCTCATAATACTATGAGTGATATGTTCCATATGGAAGCTATCAAATTAATCTTCAAAAATTTACCTGCAGCTGTTAATGATAAAAATGAAGAGGCAATCGAAAATATGGCTATGGCTCAATATATAGCTGGTATGGGATTTTCAAATGTTGGATTAGGTATTGTTCACTCAATGGCTCATCAGTTAGGAGCAGTTTATGACACGCCTCATGGTCTAGCAAATGCAATTTTACTTCCAACAGTTATGAGATTTAATGGTGAAGTTTGTGCACAAAGATTTAGAGAAATTCTTTGCGAAATTGGACGTCCAGATGCTGCAAATCTTAATGATCAAGATGTTATTAATACATTCTGCTGGATGATTTCAGAACTTTCTAAATCAGTAGGAATTACAACTACTGTTAAAGATACAGGTGCTACAGAAGAAGATTTAGAAATGCTTGCAGAAAAAGCTATGGAAGATCCATGCAGACCAGGAAATCCTAGAGAAACAACTAAAGAAGACTTTATTAATCTTTATAGACAAGCTATGTAATTTATTTAAATGTATGTATAAGAGGTGAGAAGATGTTCTTTTCACCTCTTAATTCTTGACTTTTTTAACAATATTATGTAAAATAGTAACTCGTGGAGGTGAGGAAATATGTCAAAACCAATAGTTGCAATTATTGGACGCCCAAACGTTGGAAAATCAACATTTTTTAACTATATAATTGGTGAAAGAAAGTCAATAGTTGAAGACACGCCTGGTGTTACAAGAGATCGTATATATGGTGACTCTGAGTGGCGTGGTAGAAAATTTACATTAATTGATACTGGCGGTATAGAGCCAAAATCAGATGATGAAATTAGAGTTCAAATGAAGCTTCAAGCAGAAATAGCAATTGAAACAGCAGATGTTATTATATTCTTAACAGATATTAAGCAAGGTGTAACAGCAGATGATTATGAAGTTGCAACTATGCTTAGAAAATCTAAAAAACCAGTAGTACTTGCATGTAATAAAGCAGATAAAATTGGTGAAACTCCTGCTGAATTATATGAATTTTATAATCTTGGAATTGGAGATCCATTCCCAGTTTCTTCTATTAACAGATTAGGTACAGGTGAACTATTAGATGCAGTTGTTGACCATTTTCCACCAGAAAAAGAAGAGGATCAAGATGAAGAGTATATTAGTGTAGCCGTTATAGGGAAACCTAATGCAGGTAAGTCTTCATTAATCAATAAGATTTTAGGAGAGAAAAGATTAATAGTTTCTAATATCGCTGGTACAACTAGAGATGCTATAGATACTAAATATGAAAATAAATTTGGAAAGTATATTTTTATTGATACAGCTGGTATTCGTAGAAAAAGTAAAATAGAAGAAGATATAGAAAGATTTAGTATAATTCGTGCAAAAACTTCTATTGAAAAAGCAGATGTTTGTGTTTTAGTAATTGATGCTACTGAAGGTGTTACAGAGCAAGATGCAAAGATTGCAGGAGAGGCTCATGAAAGTGGTAAAGGGGTCATTTTACTTGTAAATAAGTGGGATGCTGTAGAAAAAGAAACAGGTTCTCTTGAAAAGTATAAAGCACAAGTTTATCAAGAACTATCATACTTAGATTATGCACCAGTTTTATTTGTTTCTGCTCTTACTGGCCAAAGAATTGATAAGTTATTTTCACTTATTAATGATGTAAATGCAGAAAATTCAAAACGTATTACAACAGGTATGCTAAATGATGTTATTAATGAAGCAATTACACTTGTTCAACCACCATCAGATAAAGGAAGAAGATTAAAACTATATTATGCAACACAAGTTTCTACAAGACCACCTTCTTTTGTGGTGTTCTGTAATAGTGTTAAGTTATTTCATTTTTCTTATCAAAGATATATTGAAAATCAACTTCGTAAACATTTTGGTTTTAATGGTACACCTGTTAGAATTATTCCTAGAGAAAAATCTAATAAAGATTTAGAAAAAGGAAAGAAATAATATAAGGAGACTTTTATGAAACTTAAAGAACTTCGTTTATATAAAGTAAAAATTATAAAAGATGGAGACGTTATCTTTGAAGATATTGCTGAGAAAATGCCAGAAGAATTCAAAGAACTAGATGTTGAAAATATAAATCTAGAAAGTGGAGAAGCAGTTGTAGAGATTTAAGAAAGGGGACACACTTATTTGGGGAATTTGAATAATTCCCCAAATAAAGGGTGTCCCTATAAATTTGCAAGAGGGTTATTTTCAATTGCTTGTCTTATTTGATAATTATCTACATGTGTATATATTTCAGTTGTTCCTATGTTTTCATGACCTAATATTTCTTGAAGAGCTCTTACATCAACTCCGTTTTGATACATTAAAGTTGCTGCAGTATGTCTTAGTTTATGCGTTGAATAACCTTTTAGTCCTGCAGCTTCTAAGTATTCTGAAATAGCAGTTTGAACCATTCTTCTACTAATTCTATTTTTTCTTTCACTTAAGAATAGTGCATCTGAATCAGGACCTTTTATATCAGGTCGTATTTTTAAATAATCGTTTATAACAGTTTTGCAGGCTTTGTTTAGATAAACGGTTCTTTGTTTATTACCTTTACCAATAACAGTTAATATATCTTCATCCATTTTAATATGACTTCTATTTATTCCAACTAACTCTGAAAGACGCATTCCACAATTTAAGAATAAAGTGCAAATTGCATGGTCTCTTATTCCTAGATATTTTTGATGTTCAGATAATTCTTTATTTGGGTTTTTTAATCTTGAATATTGATTTTTATTATCTGCCTTTGCTGTTTTTAAAAGTTTTTGACTTTCTGCAATAGATAAATATTTTGGAAGTCTTTTATTTTGTTTTGGAGTTTCTACATCTTTTGCTGGATTGTTTTCAAGAACACTTGATTTTACTGTTAAATACTTAAAGAATCCTTTTATAGATGATAATTTTCTAGCTCTTGTAGCTGGACCTAAATTTAAAGTTGTGGCAAGATAAGACATATATTCATATATATCACTTGTTTCTATGTAACTTAGAAATTTAGCATCAACTTTAGATATATCTATTTCGTCATAGTTTATTTTTTCTGGTTTTATCCCATCGCCAGCGGCTTTCATGAATTTTAAAAATCTAACTAAATCGTACTCATATTCTTTTACTGAGTTTTTAGATTTATTCATGCTTATGTTGTAGTTTAGAAAGTCTCTTACTGGTTTTGGAGTAGAGGCTGTTTGTTCATTTAGCATATTTTCATCCCCTTCGTATACGAATATGATATCATATTTTGTGCAATTTTTCTATTACATTATTATTAAATAGCAAGCTGTTGTGATATATTACTACGAAAACGGCTTGAGCTCCTTCATCTCTAAGCTTTTCGCCATCATTACTTTTTATGATACTAACCACTAGATTGTATGTCGAAACGCTAAGAGCTGAATGTCGTGCAGATTGTTTTCTTTAGTAATATATCACAACAGCTTGCTAGGAATATTGTTGCAAATTTACATAATATGTGATAAAATGTTCAAGTATTTATGATTTGTGATATACTTTGTTAAATAACAAAGAAGGAGGGAAAAATATGTCTACTGGTAGAGCTAGAAAATTTATTGGTGAAAACATATATCTTTCACCTGTTTACGAGCAAGATGCAAATGCATTTTTTGAGTGGATGAACAATATGAATACTACTGATTATATTGGTGCAACTACAAAAGTATATACCATTACTGGTGAACAAGAGTGGGTTAAAAGTCTTGACAAATCAAGTGATGAGTATGTTTTTAGCATTTGCTTAATTTCAGATGATAGTTTAATAGGAAATGTTTCTATTAGACATATGAGTAGAGTAGATAGGTCTTGTGAACTTGGTATTATGATAGGTGATGGTTCTAGGAGAAGCCAAGGATATGGGACTGAAGCTATGAAATTGTTACTTGATTTTGCATTTAATTATTTAAATATGCATAGCGTATATTTAGATTATTTAAGTTGCAATGAAAGAGCAAGAAGGTGCTATGAAAAGGCTGGATTTAAGTATGTTGGCTCAAAGAGAGAATCTATTTACTTAAACGGTAAGTACTATGATAGAGGAACTATGGATATTTTAAGATCTGAGTTTTTGGAAAGTGTTATTAAAAACAAAGAAGTTAAATAAAAGAGGGAGAGAATCATGGCTGTTGATGAGCATTTATTAGAAATGGCACGGCAATTAGTTTATCTAAATCATGAGAGATACATGTTAGTTAAACCACAGGCAGAAAGAATACTTAGGTTAAAGTTAAAAGATAAAAAATCTATTGAAGAAGTTTTAGACCAATTGCTTGAAGTCCTTTGTTTTAATGAAACAGAAGAGGCTTTAACACTTTATCGTAGAGTATGTAGGCATTATTTTAATATAGATCCTCAAGCCACGTTTGATTATATTGAAATGTATAAGGAACAATGTGACCCAGATGAGACTAGACCATTTTTTTCTCCATTAGAACCAGAAGAATATTATGAGAAAGATGACAAATAAAATTTGACATATTCAAATTAGATTGTTATATTTTAACTAGATAAGATATTTCTTATCTAGTTTTTTATTGATTTTTGAAGGAGGCAAAAATATGAAAGGATTCGTTTTAAACCCAAATAAAGAAATAGTAGCTAAAATTACAGAGGGAATATATAGAAAAGAGGGGCATTGCCCTTGTAGAATTAATAAAGATGATACTACACTATGTCCATGTGATGACTTCGTTCAAAACCATAATTGTGTATGTCAATTATATGTTAAACAAGAAGAAAGCGAAAATTAAGCTATTTTTTGCTAATAGTTGACATAACGCAGTGCTGATGCTATAATATATTAGTATTTTTAAATTATAGGAGGTTCTGCGTGATGAATGACATTCGGAACAAGTATGATGAGAAACTTGAAGTTCTCGCAGAAAAATTATTTAGCAATGCAAGTGCGTTGGTAGTCAAAATCGCTGTTTTTGTTGTGGCATTTTTGGTCATAGGATTTTTGTTTTGTACGGAAAGCGGAAAAATGATTATATTGTATATTGGCTATACATTAGTTCTTATTTTTCTGGTTTATACATTTATGAGGCTCTACAAATTTGGTTTGGAACACTGCAAAGAGCCCAGACATGTTGAGTTCAAAACAAGAAAAGAAAAGTCAGAAGAAGATCCTGACTATGACGACAATGAATATGAGTTCTAAATAAAAAAAGCACACTCTAATTTGAGTGTGCTTTTTTTTATTTTGTTTTTATGCTTTTTACAATTCCTGATGATTTAATATATAATGTTTCTACATGTTTTGTGCTACCAACTTTTAATTCAACACTTCTATTTGCAAAATATCCTGTATCTTTTTCTAATCCTTCAGCTTCAACTGTTATTGTAACATCATATCTATCTGGATTTATAAATGTTTTAGCTTGACCGTCAACAGTTTCAATTATTCTTTTTGCTGGTTCATATTCAACTTTTGTTATTTTACCAATATCCATTTTAGTTTGAGTGTCATAAAGTGTATCACCAGATTTAAAAGTGTCAACAGAGTATTTTCTTAAATAATTAAATGTAATAGTATATTCAATGTTGGTCATTTCAGTATCAATTTTTGTGTGTTCTATGATTCCAAATTTTAAGTATGCTGCAAAGCAAAGGGCGATAACTAATATTATTGCACCAACATCGTATATATTGATTTTTTTAAACTTTATTGTCATTATTAGTCACCTAACCTTTCTACATTGATAATATATCCTATAGTTGCATAACCTTTACCTTGCAAATAAGCAGCATTACCAACTTTAATGTCATATTGTCCATCAACAATAATGTCTTTACCTTGAATAACTGCATCTGCTTCAATAGTTAATATAACGTCTTCTTTATTATCAACTGGAGCAGAAACATATTCGCCTGTTTCTTGATTAGCAACTTCTCGAGTAGATTGAACAACTTCTTTTTTTACTATTTTTCCAATTTTATAATTTTTAACACTATCATATACATCAGTGCCTTCATGAATCATTGGAGAAATCTCTGGATCTTGCTCGTTACTTCTAAATTGATATGTTACTTTAATGTAATCTGGTGAAATAGTATCTGTTTTTTTCAAATATTTGTATCCTATAATCATTGCAACTAATAAGAATAGAACAATAAATATGTCTAACAGATTAAACTTTCTTTTTGTTTTAGTATCGTTCACTTTTTTATACACCCTTTCTATATTTTTTGCATATATGTTCAATGAAAAGTTTTCTTCAAAAATTTGAATTGAACGTGCTTTCATTTTTTCATATAATCCTTTGTCATTAAGTAGTTTAATAATAGCTTCTGCTGTTTCTTCTGGAGATTTAATAGGGACTAGAAAACCATTTTCACCATCTTTAATTACTCCAGGATTTCCGCCATAATCAGTAACTACTGCTGGAACTCCTATACTCATTCCTTCTAATAATGCAAGGCTTGTTGCTTCTGTACCATATGAACAATTAACTTGTACATCAAATATATTAACAAAGTCTTTAACATCTTTTATAAAACCAGTAAAGATTATTTTGTCTTCTAATTTTAAGCTTTTGACTTTTTGTTTTAGATTATTTTCTTCATCTCCAGTTCCTAATATTAGAAACTTAGCTTTAATACCTTTGTCTAAAATAATCTTTGCAGCATCTATATAATATTCATGTCCTTTAACTTTATTTAGTCTAGCAAGTATACCAACAACTTTTTCATCTTTTTCGATTTTGTATTTTTTCTTTAAATCATCTTTTTCTTTTTGAGATGAAAGTGGAACTTTATCCACACCATTTAAAACAACATCAATAATGTTTTCGTTAATTCCGCCATCTGTAAGATTTTCTTTTGCCGCTTCTGCAACAGCAATTATTCTATCTGTAGTTAATTCATTTGATGTTTTATAAATAGCTTTTCCAATTCCATGTTTAATTCTATCAGGAACAGGGAATACGGAATGTCTTGTGTAAATAACTTTTGTACGTCCTACAGTTTTGGCAGCAAGTCTTGCAATACTGCTTGCGTGAGTGTGAACAATATCTGGTGCTTCTTCTTTAATAATTTTACGAAGTTTAAAGAATGCTTTGAAGTCTAAAGATTTATCTTTTAAACCATCAACTTCAATTACTTTAACTTTAGTCTTTTTTAATTCGGGGATTAAAAGACTATCTTTTGGTACAACAACAGAAATATTAAAGTTTTTCTTATCGTAAGATTTACAGTAGTTGATAACGCATTTTCCAGCACCACCAATATTAGTATCACTTATTATATTTAATACTTTAATCATTGCTATTTCCTTTCTATAATCTCTTGATTTGTGTTTTCTTCAAGTTTTGTTGTACTTATTCCAATTGCTATTACAATCCAGAAGATTAATAACACTCTATAATTATACCAAGTATAGTCAGTAGCACTTTGTAGTAAAAATCCGGCCATCGCTGCAATGGATGCTATCGTCATAAAATCTTTTTTCTTAGTATAATGAATAATTGTTTCTTTAAAGAAATTGTAAATAATTCCTGTAAATACAATAAAACCAGTTAATCCATATTCTACAAATAATTGTAAGTACAAGCTGTGTGAATGTGGAGCAACAACTTCACTATATGAATATAGAGGATATATTGTGTTAAATGTTGTTGTACCAAGTCCTATACCACATAAGAAGTAATCTTTTAACATAGCAATAGTTCCAAGCCAAATATAAACCCTATAAGATGTTGATGTATCTTTCATATTTCCTATACTTAAAAATCTTTGCAATATTGATTGTGGCAATATAAAAGGTGCAGCAATTAGTCCAAGTATGCCAAACCAGATTAATCTTTTATCGAATAATATTGCCATAACAAAGAATGAGAAGATTAAACCTAACCAACAACCTCTTGAAAATGTAAGTATAAGAGCAAGTATTAAAATTCCTGAAATGCCAATCCAAAAGATTCTTTTTAACCAATCTTTTGCATCTAAAACTAACATTGTTGAAAATGGAATAACAAGTAATAAGTATTCTCCAAAAACATTTGGATTTGTAAAAGTTGAGTAAACTCTCATTTTGATTTCTTCAAACATATCTTCATCAAGCCAAGCTTGCGAATAAATATCTCCAAAGAAATATTGATAAATGCCATATATTGCAGATAAAGCACCTGCTAAAACAAATACTGAGATATAAAATGTAAATTGCTTTTTAGTTTTAACTGTATTAATCCAAACAAAGTAGAAAAGAATAAATGCGATACTTAGCAGTGCAATTTTTATTGCCTCTCCAACAGCAAGAGATGCAGCAGCAGAAACGCCTACAACAACTGCAAATGCTAAAACCCAAAGATTGGTTTTAAAATGTACTAACTCAAAGTCATCTTCAACTGCAGCCTTTAATATAAGTGAAAATGCTGAATATAAAACTAATGCTAAAACTGCCATTGTTGGAAGAAATGGTGCACCAATAAGAACTAAGAAGACACCAATACTAGGTTTTGTAAAAATGCTTCCTTCAAGAATAACATCTAACTTGAATTTCTTAAATATTGTTTGCAAAAGTTTTATTAACCAGTTAATTACTTTAATTACAATTGACTCTTTTTGTTCAGTAGTTGTATTTTTTTCCTTAAGAAATCCTTTTACGATACAACTATTAGAAAATAGAGAACCAACTTGTGTATTTAACCATATGAAAAATTTATATACTAAACTATCTTTAAATGTATTCATATAAAATCCTTTCAAATTGTGATTTGCACGAGGTATAATATCACAAAATTGCCGATTTTTCAACATTTAGAAGCAAAAACAATTGAATTTTTACATGTTTTTAGGTATAATATTTGCGAAAATTTGAGTTTTGGAAAGGATACAATAATGATAGATTATAAAGAGAAAATTGCTTTAATTATAGGAAAATCAATGTCTTTAGATTCTAATGAGATAAAATCATTTATAGAAGTGCCTACAAATACTGAAATGGGAGACTATGCTTTCCCATGTTTTAGACTTGCAAAAGAGCTTAAAAAGGCACCTCCAATTATAGCAAAAGAAATCAAAGAACATTTAGATGAGTTATCTAATGTAGAAGAAATGAGCCTGTTTGATAAATATGAAGTTGTAGGCGGATACTTAAACTTCTTTGTAGATAAATACTCATATATAAAAGATGTTATTAATGAAGCACTTGATAAAGGTGAAGATTTTGGAAAGAACACAAAGGGTGATGGTAAAACTGTAGTTATAGACTATTCATCTCCTAATATTGCTAAAGCTCTTCACATAGGTCATCTTCGTTCAACTGTAATAGGTAACTCTATCTATAAGCTAAATGAATTTAATGGTTACAAAGTAGTAGGAGTAAATCATTTAGGAGATTGGGGAATGGGTATTTGTCGTACTATTGCTGGATACCTGCTTTGGAAAGATGAATATGATTTTTCAAATGACCCAATTAAACCAATTTTAGAGATTTATGTTAGATATAATAGAATCGAAAAAGATGATCCAGATTTCAAATCTCATGCTGTAGAAGCATTAAAAAGACTTGAAGCAGGCGATGAAGAAATTGTTAAGATTTGGAAGTGGATTGTTGATTTAACAATTGAGAATAATAAAAAAGTATATGGTTTGTTAGGTTGTAAGTTTGATTCATATAATGGTGAAGCATTTTATAATGATAAGATGGACAGAGTTATTAATGAGTTAAATGCTAAAGGATTACTTGTTGAAAGTGAAGGTGCCAAAGTTGTTATGATGGATGAAGATATTCCACCATGTATGATTTTAACATCTCAAGGCACTACTATTTATGCTACAAGAGATTTAGCAGCACTTTTATATAGAATTGATACTTATAATTTTGATAAATGTTTATATGTTGTAGCTGCAGAGCAAACACTTCATTTTAAACAAGTTTTCGAAACTTTGTCTAAAATGGGTTATGAAGAATATGCAAAAAGATGTGAGCATATTCCTTTTGGTTTAGTTTTAGATAGTGATGGCCAAAAGATGGGTTCTAGAAAAGGAAATGCGACTACACTAGAAGAATTGTTTAAAGAGTCAATTGATAAGTCTTTGAAGATTATTGAAGATAAAAATCCTGACTTAGAGAACAAAGAAGATGTTGCTAAAATGGTTGGAGTTGGAGCAGTTGTATTTAACGATTTGGCAAATTCTAGGATAAAAGATGAAGTTTTTGATTGGAATCAGATATTAAACTTTAATGGAGAAACTGGTCCATATTTACAATACACTTATGTTAGAACAAGAAGCATATTAAGAAACATTGAAAAGATGCCTGAAAATGCTGATTTTTCAAAGATTAATAACAAAGAAGGATATGAAGTTACAAGGCTTATTGGAAGCTTTGGTGATATAATATCATCTGCTTGTGATAAAAATGAACCTTCGATTCTTTCTAGATATTTACTTGATTTAGCAAAAGCATTTAGTAGATTCTATAATGAACACCATATTATTTGCGATGATAAAGATGTTCAAGATGCTAATGTTTTATTAACATTCGTAACTGGTAATGTAATTAAAAAAGGACTTATGCTTTTAGGTATTTCGTGTCCTGAAAAGATGTAGTATATTGGGAGGATAATATGAAAATAGAACCTATTAATCCTGTAATAAAAGAAAACCTTTCTAAAGATGATTACAAAAAGTATGAAGAAATAGGAGTTAAGTTACTTAAAGACGGAAAGGTCGCTGTTTGTACTTTAGCAGGTGGCCAAGGTACTAGATTAGGACATAAAGGCCCAAAAGGCACATTTGTAGTACCTTTTACAAAGATAGTACCTAAAACCATTTTTGAAATAGATAGTGATATTATCTCAAATTGCTTTAAAAAGTACGGAATTTGGCCTCAATGGTATATTATGACATCAAATGATAATGATAAAGAAACTCAAGATTTTTTTGAAGAAAATAACTTTTTTGATATTCCAAAAGATAAGATTATGTTTTTTATACAAGGGGAATTCCCATTAGTATATGAAGACGGAAGTGAAGTTAAAGATAAAGATGGTAAAATAGTTACTGCAGCAAACGGAAATGGCGGTATTTTCAAGGCTTTGGAGGATGAAGGGATTCTTAAAGATATGGAAAATAAAGCCATAGATTATCTAGTTACGTGTAACGTTGATAATATCTTAGTTAATCCTTTAGATGAAGTATCACTAGGTATATTAGAAGCGGGAAATAATGAACTATGCATTAAATCTATTGCTAGAACTGATGCAAACGAAAAAGTAGGTAGTATTGTCTTAAAGGATGGTAAATGTACGGTTATAGAGTATATTGATATGCCTAAAGAACTTCTAGATGCAAAAAATGAAGATGGCTCACTTTTATATAGTGAATCTCATTTTGGATGTAATTATTTAAAATTATCTTTGTTAAAAAGAATTGCAGATGAAAAGCTTCCAATACACGAAGCACACAAGAAAAATGATGAATATGGTAGCTATATCAAGAAAGAAATGTTCATTTTTGATGGTTTTGAAAAAGCTCAACACACTACGGATATAAGAGTTAGAAGAGAAGATGAGTTTGCACCAATCAAAAACAAAGAAGGAAATGATAGCCCTAAAACGGCAATTGAACTTTATGAGAGAAAGTTAAAATAGGTAAACCAAAAGTTCTCAAAAGAGCCTAAAGATTAGTCTTTAAGCTCTTTTTTGCGTTGACATAAACAATATGTTATGGTAAAATATTTATGTATACTAATGATGAGGAGAGTGGTGTTTATGGCACGTTTAACTGAAAAAGAAGTTAAAGCATTAGGATTTGATACAACAAATCATATTGGTGGTTTTCCTATAGATGTAAGAATGTTATTTGTGGGAAGATATAAATGTAATGGTAGATTGAGTGCTGCTGTTATTGATAGAAATAATTTTGAAGATCCTAACGCAGCTAATGAGTTAAAAAAATACTTAATGGACAAGACTCTTATTATTTGCAAAAAATACATGGAAAGATTTAGTGAAGGTGATCAAGAAAAAGTTGATTACTTGAGAGATTGTGTTCAAAACAGACAAATGTACTTCTTAAGTGAAGCAGATATAGATAATCAATTCAAAAGATCAAAATTTAATCCTAAAAATCAAACTAAAGATAATTCTGAGGTTTCTAATGTGGGTATAAAAGTAGTTCCTAAAGTATCTGAGAAAAGGGAACGAGTTTCAGGTTTTATTAATAATCATAATCCTAACGTAAAAGAAATGCCTAAACCAGTTTTAGAATGGTCAGATGCATTAAGCAAAGAAATAAAGAACAAACTAAATTATGATTATGCAGGAAAGCATGAAAAAATGGAATATCCTTCGTTAGAAGCATTTTATTGTAGAAAACTTTATGAATTATATAATAAGGCAAAATTAGATTATGGTTTGATCAAAAATTATGTTGATGAAGTAAATGATTCTAATGCTGATGAAAAATGTGCAAATGTTAGAAAGCTTTCTAATAGAATGTATACAATAATGAGTAGAGCTTTTAAAGAAAATGGAGAGCCTGGGCTTTCTATTGAATTAGATCGAGTTACATTACTATTAGACACTGCAAAGAAAACTGTCACAAAAAAATGGAGAGAATTAATAGAAGAACGCAAAAATAAAGAGGTTAAACAAGAAAAATTTGCTACTAGAGCAGAATATGTTGGCAAACATATGAAATCTCGCGATAGATTAGCACTTGAAGGCCTAAATGCTTTATCTGAGGAACCAGAAGAACAAAAAGAACCAATAGAACCAGTTCTTAGGAAGGCTGAAAGCTTAAGAAAAGAAGAGCTAGCTGAAGAAGTTGAAAAACCTGAAGAAGAGATTGATGTTGTAGATGTTATTAGTAAATTTGATTTATTAAAACAAGATGATGTTGATAAAACAAGTACGTTCGCTAAAAAGGTTGTTTTAAATTCAAAAGCATCATATTCAGAAGTTGCGGAAAATGCGGAGATGTTATATAGACAAGCAGTTGGTGAAAAACCTCTAGCAAAAGAAAATAAAGAACAATTAGCCAAGAAATTTGATATTGCTTATAAGTATAAAACACAATTTGAAAAGCTAAATGAAATAAAGAAAGAATATGAAAAAGCAGTTGAAAGTAAAGATAATAAAGCAATTGCAATAGCAAAGAGTAAGTTTAATTATAATTGGGAAAGATTTAATAAGTTTGCTAATGCTAAAAATAGTGATGGAATTTCAAATAGACATACAGCATTACTTCTTACTGGTAGACTTCAAGCTGTATATTTAGCAGATAGAATGTTAGAAGGTAAAAAGGTTGATGGTAAGAAATATAAGACTCATGAAATATTTAATGTTGTAAATAAAAGGGATAAAGAAGTTGCTCAAGAATACATGAACTATACTGTAAACTATGAAAAGGATAAGCATAAACCTTTAAAGAGACTTGGTTGGACAATAAGTGCATTATTTGGTTCTAAAGATAGATTATATCAATTCCAAGAGGATGTTCGACAAGATACTCTATTAGGAAAATTAGGTGCTCTTGAGTACAAAGGTAAAGAAGATTATATTTGTTCTCCACAACTTGATATTCACAAAGCTTTATTTATTAGCAATAAGATATTTAGAGGCTTTAGTATATCAAAAGAAGAAATATTAGATATTGCGAAAAAGAGAGAAAGAAATGAAATTGAAAGATAAGTAATAAAAATTTGAGAGGAGTGGTGTAATATGGCAATACTATCAATTGAGGATGCTAAGAAGATAGGGTTTTCAATTAGTGAGCCAATAGAAGTTACAAGGAGTTCAATTTATGAATTGTTAGATCAAAAAATGGTTGAACTAGAAAATATGTATGCGAATGGTTTGGAAATAACTGGACCAATGACTCCTACTGAAATAGCAAAAAAGATAAATAATGAGATTTCTGATCCTGAACTTAAAGAGGCATTATTAAGGTATGTTTCTGGCTATGAAAGACATGTTGAAGCTTCAGCTAAAAAGGATATTTATGGAATTGATGTTTCAAAATCAGATAATAAAGAAAAGGTTGATAAGCAAGAAAAACCAAAAGTATCTAAAAAAGAAGCAGAAGTTAAACCTAAATCTTCTAAGCCAAGAAGAGTAGAATATGAAAAGAAACCAGAGTCTAATTCTGAAGCAAAACCTATTAAAGAAGAAACTTCAAGGTTTAAATATTTAAAAATGCCTTCGAAGGAATTATTAGATAAGTATGGTGGCAAAAAGCATGAAATGCTTGATGGTTATCTAAAAATGTCAGAGTATATGGAGCTTATTCATTTATCTACAACAAATCCAAACTACGAATTACCTAAAAAAGTATTAGATATTCGTAGAGAGATTAATATGGGTTATTATACTCAAAAAGGTGTAGAAGCAAAAACATTAGAAGCTATTGATTGCTTAAAGAAAAGTATGATAAAAGTTCCAGAATTTAAAGAGGGACTAATAGAAATTGATAAAGAGTATGAGCAACTAAGTGCTTTTAAAGATTTGTTGGCATATACAGATTCATTTGAAGAAAAAGAGAGTGAACCAGAAAGAAGAACTATTGAAGAAGAACCAAAAGAAGAACCATATACTGAACCAGAGTCTTCTGTTGAAGAACCTCCAGTAGAAACACAAGAGGAAGAACCAGAGTTACCTACAGTTTATATGGAATATGCTAGAATCGTAGATGAGGATTTAGATAAGAGAAGAAGCTATCAAGAAGATATTGTAGATCCTAATAAAACTAAAGAAGAAGTTACTGAAAAATCTAGCGTTTTATACAATAGTTTATTAGGCGAAAAGCCAATTGATAAAAAGG
This sequence comes from uncultured Clostridia bacterium, assembly GCA_947164995.1. Classification (GTDB taxonomy): domain Bacteria; phylum Bacillota; class Clostridia; order TANB77; family UBA1234; genus RGIG6105. The sequence continues at coordinate 19,689 of CAMUYU010000006.1, read as the reverse complement.
CTTTTGCAGATAAATTTGATATAGCATATAAATATACAAAACTTACTACAAAAATGAATGAATTATATTCACAATTAGAAGAAGCTAAATCAAGTAAAGATATGATAAGATATAATGCTCTAAGTAAAAAGTTCTCTGATGAATATTCTAAGTTTTCAAAGTTCTCAAATAAGAAAAATGAAAATGGAGTTTCATATAGGGATATTGCAGTAGAGGTTAGTGGAAAGCTTCAAGCTATTAAACTTGCTGATGAATTAACAGATAGAAGTCATAAGATTTTTAATATGCGAGATATGGGAAAGAATTTTTCAGAAAAAGAGCAAAAGAAAGCCTATAAGGAATATCAAGAATATACAGAAGATTATAAGCGTGTAGCTAGCATGAAAGATGAGATGCAAGTATTAACTCAAGAACGTAGAGAGCTAGTTGGTAGAGGCAGAACAGTAGATGCTAGAAGCAAAGAATCAAGAATAAGAGAACTAAATAGATCAATTAAGAAGCTTCAAAGAAAAATGTTTATTCAAGCAGTATCTCCATTTGTTGGAAAAACTATGGTATCTGATTTTGAAGCACAGATTTCTGAAATTCCATTCTTAGGAAGAATTGGTATATTAGATAGAGACGTAAAATCATTAAGGACATCAAGACTTATTGCTCCAAAAATTGATTTAGATAAAGTTGATTTTATTCAATCAATGTTTGAAGATCATGGTTGGGATAAAGAAAGCATATCTAAATTAAAAGAACAAAGAGAATTGATTACAGGATATGAATCAAAATCACATGATGAAGATGAATTTGATAGATAGTATTAAAAGAACTTGGAATTATTTCCAAGTTCTTTTTTGTTGTCAACTTTTTTATGGTTTGTTATAATTTTTATATAGCTTTTTAATCTTTTACAAAAGAGGGCGATTAAATGAAAAAAATAATTATTAGTTTCATTTGTATTTTAATAATTTTATCTATTCCTGCTTTTGCTGATGAAAATGAAGAAATAACGAATACACCGATTTCAGTATTTGTTAATAAAGATGTTAAGATAACTTATAATGACTCTATTTTAGAGTTTTTTACTGCTTCACAAGATAGGGTATATCCGTTAACGTACAATGACTCTACTTATTTGCCTATAAGGGCAATTTCAAGCTTATACGAGGTGCCTATTCTTTGGGATGGAATTAATAATTCTATTTATTTAGATTCATATGGACAAGTTGATTTAAATGCATGTAGTATTACTGATACATTTGATAAACAAGGGCTATTAGAAGATAACGCACTTCTTAATAAAAAGATTAAAGTGATTTATGGTAATGATATTATTAACTTTTATGATGCTAATAAAGTAAGAATATATCCAATTTCTTATCAAGATACTACATACCTTCCTGTTAGGGCTATTGCTAATTTGTTTGAATGCTTTGTAGATTATGACTACGAGAGTAACACTGTTTTACTAGGTGATAGAGATGAGTTAAATAAGAAAGCTCAACTATATGGAGATAAATATGTTTTAACAGAAGAAGGAGACTCTACTGAGTTTAATTATTTGTATACTAACTATAATGATGAATTACAAGTAACAGATGAAATAGAGATGACAATTGCTGGATTTAATGATTCCATATGCTGGGGAGTAAACCTTTATAAAGAAGACCCCGTTACTGGAAGAAATTTGCTTGAAGAAGAACTGGAACTTGCAACAGATGAAATAGAAAAAATAAGTAAAGATGATGAATTAAAGAAAATGCTTTATACACAACAGTTCAATTTAGATAATTGTTTCCCAGAGTATTACGATAGACCTAGTGGAGATTATTATTACAAGATTGAATATATTTATTTTGTAAATGGAGGAGAAACCTCAGGAGATAATTTGGCTAAAACAATTGAAGTTATATTTAATGATGAAGAACCAGAGGAAATAATACTAGAAGAAACAAGAGACCCTCAGTTTGTGAGATTTGATTATTATCAATATGATATATTAAATCCAGTTAAAATAAAGATAAAAATCGTAGATGCATATAATGATGCAGATGTTGAAGGTAGTGTAAAATCATACATTTCAGAAATAACGCCTTGCCTAGTAAGTAATATTCCGCAAGGAAGATAAGTTGACATAATGCGTTAATAATGATATAATATAGGAGTACGATATTTTTTAAGTATGTTATCTAGAAAGGAATAGTTTATAATGAAAACAGCTGCTCGGAAAAATATTGAATGGAGGTTTGTAGTACCCATTGGAGCGTTTTATGACCTTGAGAGACGGCCATATTTGGTCGATTATGTGGTTCCTCAAGAACTACATAACCTTGTTAAGGTTCATGGACGTGAGGAGCTTATAAGCGATATTTTCTTTGATCCTGTAAAACATGTTGTTTCCTTCAAGTTACCAGAAGTTGGTAGAACCTTGCTATATTACGAAAACGTCAAGGTTCACGATTATGAAACTGCCAGAGTAAGAGTAACTAATCTGATTACAAATCTTCGCATACGAGTTATTAACGGCAAGACTTACTATCTTATAAAGACAGAAGAGGAGATTCTTTCCGGAGAAGTTCGTGCGAGGAGAAGTAAAAGAGAGTCTAGAAATAAAAAAGTCCACTAAATGTGGACTTTTTTACGTTTTAAAAGGCATAACATAAGTTGACATAAATGCCAAATAAGTGGTATAATTATAGTGTTCTAATATAATTTTTAAGGGGGAACTAACAATGTTATTTTCCAAAGAGCAGCCTCGGTGGACCTTTGTGGTTCCAAGAAATAATTTCATCGGGCTTGAAGATAAGCCCTATCTCGTTAAGCAAATAGATGTACATGGTTATTCTACCATGTATCATCTCGATGGTTTTGAAACCCCATTTAATGAAAGAGACCTGAAGGTCGTGGAACGGCTTTCTCCGATTAAGCCTCCGGCTATTGGAGAACGGCTTTTGGGGATTGACCAAAATGGGCAGTCCATTAGGACGTCCACAGTGAGGGCAATGCAGGCCTTCCTTGACGATAAGGATGGCCAAGTGTATTTTATAATTAGAACATCAAATTCAATATACTCGGGTTATTATAAGCCCTGAGTACCATTGAGAAAAGAAGCTGAATTTTCAGCTTCTTTTTTATTTTATATTGATTTTTAAATCTTTTAATAATAAAATTGCAACATAAGATTATTTCTTAATTTTTTATTCAATAGTTTATTTATTCTTAAGTTCTTTTTAATTCTTTAAGTTTTAAATCTATTTTTTCTTTTAGAACTAAAACTAAATAGCTGTTGTACATTTGGAGGTTTTTATGAATGTATTAATAGTAGATAAGGATTGTTCTTTCACAAAATGTTTTGAATCTGAGCTTCTGCGATGCGAATCCATAAAAAAGGTTTATATTTATACTGATTTATCGTTTCTAGAAAGTTTTAAGTTTAGGGTTGATTTAGCATTTATAAATCTTGAGTTTATTGATTCAAATCTTGATTTTTTATTATCTAAAATAAAAACTAAAAATATAATTGGTTTATCTAGTTCTTCAAAATTAATTTCAAAATATATTAATTTCCCACAAATTCAAAAAATCTTTAAATTTCCAGTAGATATTAGAGATATAATTAGGTACCTAAATTTTCAATATGATATTGTAAGCAAGTTTAGTTTAAGGAATTACAATAAAGATAATTTAATTACAGCACTTTCAAATATAGGCTTTAATGTTTCTCATTCAGGGACTATTTATTTAGCAGAAGGGATAATGATTTCAAAAGGTGATGGGCATATAAAAGCAGAAAGTTTGTACAAGAAAATTGCAAAAGAATATAAGGTAAATGAAAGCTTAGTTAAGTGGTCAATATATAATAGCGTTAATTATGCCTATTGCCCAAAGAATGAAAATAGGATAAATAAGTTCTTTGGTATATATGATGGAAGGAAGCCAACACCTAAGTATATAATAGATTTCTTTGCAAAAAACGTAAATTTGTGCTAAAATACCAGTGAAATTGTTTAAGAGTAGATTAAAGAGGCATACAAAATGGGAGAAAAAGATTTGTTAGTACTTTCAATTGAGAGCAGTTGTGACGAGACTTCTTGTGCTATTGTTAAAAATGGTAGAGAGGTATTATCTAATATTATTGCTACTCAAATAGAAATTCATAAAAGATATGGTGGAGTAGTTCCTGAAATTGCATCTAGAAATCACATAGATGCAATTTCTAATGTTGTAAACGAAGCATTAGAAAAAGCTGGAGTATCTATAGAAGATATTGACCTTATTTCAGCAACTTATGGTCCTGGATTAGTTGGAGCTTTATTGGTAGGTTTATCTACCGCAAAGGCGATGGCATGGGCAACTAAAAAGCCTTTTTTAGGCGTACATCACATTGAAGGGCATATTGCGGCAAACTACATTACTCATAAAGACTTAGAACCACCTTATATTTGTCTTGTAGTATCAGGCGGACATTCAAATTTAGTATATGTAAAAGATTATACTGAATTTGAAATCCTTGGTAGAACAAGAGATGATGCTGTTGGAGAAGCTTTTGATAAGGTAGCTAGAGTTGTAGGCCTTGGGTATCCAGGTGGCCCTAAAATAGATAAAATGGCTAAAGAAGGAAGCCCTACATATAAACTACCAAAAACATTTTTTGAAGATAGTTTGGATTTTAGTTTTAGCGGAATAAAAACAGCAGTTATTAATCTTGTTCATAAAGAAGGAGATTATATAAATGTTCCAGATTTATGTGCAAGTTTCGAAGATGCAATAACAGATGTATTGTTAAGTAACTTATTAAAAGCATGTGAAATGAAAAACACTAATAAGATTGCTTTAGCAGGTGGTGTATCAGCAAATTCATATTTAAGAAATGCTTTAGATAAAATGGGCGAAGAAAATAATTTAAAAATTTATTATCCAGAACTTGTTTATTGTACAGATAATGCTGCTATGATAGGTTCTGCTGCATACTTTGATCATATGGCTGGAAAAAGTTCAAATTTAGATTTAAATGCAGTTCCATATTTAAAATTAGGAGATAAATTAAGAAAATAGCACAACAAACTAGTTAGGAGGTGCAACTTGTCAACGTTTGTAATATCTGATTTGCATTTATCGTTTGGTGTAAATAAACCGATGAATGTATTTGGAGATAAATGGAATGATTATGAAAATAGAATAGAAGAAGATTGGAAATCAAAGGTTAAAGATGATGATTTTGTTATAGTAGCCGGTGATATTTCGTGGGCAACTTACTTAGAAGAAGCGCTAAATGATTTTCTATGGCTTGAAAATTTGCCAGGAACAAAGATTATTCTTAAAGGAAACCATGACTATTGGTGGGAAACTGTTACTAAAATGAACCGCTTCTTAGAATCAAACAATATACATTCAATTAAATTTTTGTATAACAACTATATTGAAACAGATAAATATATTGTATGCGGTACAAGATATTGGTCATCTGAAGATGATTTTGATAACGAAAAAATATTTAATAGAGAACTTCAAAGGGCCAAAATATCTCTAGATATGGCCGTTTCTTATAAAAAAGAAGGTTGTGATAAAAGTATAATAATGGTTACTCACTATCCACCTGATAATAAGATTTTAGATAAACTTGCAGAATATGACATTAAAAAGTGGATATATGCGCATATTCATTCAAATTATGAAGATAACCTTGCAAATACTGGAAATATTCCAAGTTTTCTTACATCATGCGACTTCATGGACTTTAAATTACTGGAGATATAAAGTTTGAGGTTGACGAATATTCGTAATTATGGTAAACTTTAGTGGCTGTAGAACATTTTAGTAGCTTAAAAACAATTATTTTTAAGGAGATCCACTATGAGAAGTTATCAAGCATCACAAAGACGTAATCTTGACCAGCAAACAGCTTGCTTTTTCAAAATTGAAGTAGAACAAATTGCCCAAAATCACAGACGGGAACAGTTCGAAAATGAAAAGAAGATTAAGATTGAAAAAAATGTAAAGCGACTCAAAGAGTATATTGTTGAGCTTAGAAGAACTTATGACGGAGACACTCTTAATTATCTTGAAGAGAATGTCTTTAAAGCATGGGAACGGCATCACTACAGAAGAACTGCCGAGCTTGCTCATTACGATGTAGAAAAAGCAATTGTTGCTATGAATCTTAAAAAATATATGGCTGAGATTAGAAGAACTTATAAAGGCGAGATTCTTGCTTATATTGAAGAAAATGTCTTAAAAAAGTGGGAAATTAATAACTATTGTAGACCTCTTGATTTAGCACATGAAGATGTAGAAAATGCAATCGAAATTCTTGCTAAATCAGGTATTTGATGGAGGCTTGCAACTTGAAAACAGTTATTTCCACTAGAAATCGTCAAAATAAGGCAAGGAAGGTCTTTGACAAAGATACATCTAGCTTTTTATATGAAAAGATAAGAGAACAACGTGCCATAGAGGCTAAGCAAAAAGCTGTAGATAATCGTAAAAAACTTGAAGCATATATTTCTCAGTTAAGAGCCGAATATGCTGAAAACACTGAATTTTTAGCATTTTTGGAAAATAACGTTATTTCTAAGTGGATTGTATATAATTACACGAGAAGTGCTAATTTAGCTAATTTCGATGTTGAAAGAGCATTAGAAAATTATAATTCTAAATAACAAAAAAGAGAAAGGATATTTGTCCTTTCTCTTTTCTTTTGCTGATTTTTTTGGTATAATAGCTAGAACGAATTGCTCGGGAGGTAGTTTTCTTGAACATAGATAGATTATTAAAGCAAGTTGAAAAACCAATTCGTTATACTGGAGAAGAAATTAATATGTGTAAAAAATGCCTAGATGATATACGATTTAGGTATTGTTTTTGTTTTCCGGATGTATATGAAATTGGAATGTCTCACTTAGGATTAAGAATTTTATATGATTTATACAATAGACGTGATGACACTTATTGTGAAAGAGCTTTTGCTCCATGGGTAGATATGGAAGAACATATTCGTAAAAATAATGTTCCCTTATTTTCTCTAGAGACAAAAACTCCTTTAAATAAATTTGACATGATTGGTTTCACACTTCAATATGAGATGAGCTTCACAAACATTTTAAATATGCTTGAATTAGGTAACGTTCCGCTTCTTGCAAAAGATAGAAAAGAAGAGGACCCTTTTGTTATGGCAGGAGGTCCTTGTGCATATAATTCTGAGCCAATAGTAGACTTCTTTGATTTTATAGTATTAGGTGAAGGCGAAGAACTAAATATGGAAGTTACAGATGAATGGATTAAATGGAAAGAATCTGGTGAGCCAAGAGTTAAGTATTTAGAAAGAATTGCACAAATTGAAGGAGTATACGTTCCAAGCTTTTATGATGTTTCATATAACGAAGATGGAACTATAAAATCTATTGAAACAAATAATGAAAACGCAAAACCTATTTTAACTAAAAGAATAATTAAAGATTTAGATAAAGTCACTTATCCAGAAAAATGGATAGTGCCATACTTAAGTGTTGTTCATGATAGACCAATGCTTGAGATATTTAGAGGATGTATAAGAGGCTGTAGATTCTGCCAAGCAGGTTTTCTATATAGGCCTGTTAGAGAAAAAACTGTAGAAGTTTTAGAAGAAAACGCAAAGAAATTAATCGAAAACACTGGTTATGAAGAAATTGCACTTTCTTCACTATCTACATCAGACTATAGGCAGTTTCATAAATTAGCAGATGATTTAATTTGTGAGTTTAAGCCAAAGAATGTGAATTTATCACTTCCTTCTTTAAGAATAGACTCTGTTAATTTAAAGCTTTTAGAAGAAGTAAATAACGTAAGAAAGAGTGGTTTAACATTTGCACCAGAAGCAGGTACACAAAGATTAAGAGATGTTATTAACAAAGGTATTACTGAAGAAGATATTTTAAATGGTTGTAGACTTGCTTTTAAGAGTGGTTGGAATAATGTAAAACTTTACTTTATGATTGGACTTCCAACAGAAACTTATAACGATTTACAAGGTATAGTAGATTTAGCCAATAAGATTGTAGATGTGTATTACGAAATTCCTAAAGCAGAAAGAGCAAAAGGCTTAGTGGTTACAGTAAGTACTTCTACATTTGTACCAAAACCATTTACACCTTTCCAATGGTTTCCACAAGATGACTTAGAAACTATAAATGCCAAGCAAGAATATTTAAAAACTCATTTAACTAATAGAGCAGTTAAATATAATTGGCATGATAGTAAAACAAGTACAATGGAAGCGGTACTTGCTAAAGGTGATAGAAGACTAAACAAAGTGCTACTTCGTGCGCATGAACTTGGATGCAAATTTGATAGTTGGGGAGAATTTTTTGATTATGATAAATGGCTTCAAGCATTTAGTGACTGCAATTTAGATCCGTTTTTCTATTCAAGAAGAAAGATAGATTTAGAAGAATCACTTCCTTGGGAACATATCAACATTATGGTTTCTAAAGAATTCTTTAAGAAAGAATATAACAATGCAATAAATGAAAAAGTTACACAAAATTGTAGAGCTAAATGTGCAGGATGTGGTGCTGCAAAATTTGGATGCGGAGTGTGTTATGAAAAATGATTTATAGAATGAAATTTGAAAAAAGAGATGAAGTTAAATACATAGGTCACCTAGACACAATGCGTACTTTTACAAGATGCATTAAAAAGACAAGCCTTCCTATCAAGTTTTCAACTGGTTTTAATCCACGAGTTCAACTTGCTTTTGCACTTCCACTTGCTGTTGGCGTTACTTCAGAATGTGAGTTTTTCGACCTAGAACTAAATGGTGACTTAGATTGCCAAGTCGTAATTGATGAACTTAATAAAGCTTTTCCAAGTGGTTTTAAAGTATTAACTTGTGAGAAGATGGAACATGCTAAGGGTTTAATGTCACTTGTAAAAGAAGCAACTTATGAAATTACAATTGCACTTTCAAGTGATGCAAATAACGAAGAAATTGTACAAAAGATTAATGATAGATTTTCTAGTGATGAAATTGTTACTGAAAAACAAGGCAAGAATAACCAAATTGAAAATGTAGATATTAAACCTTTAATTATTGAGTGTAATGTAACTTCACCTAAATATAATACTGTTATAGTTTCAGTACATTGTTTAGCTGGAAGTGCAAAGAACTTAAATCCTAATTTGATTGTAAATGCTATTAAGAGTGTTTTAACTGAAGATGAAGTTGATGACTATAACATTCATAGAAAAGATCTTATGATTAATTAATGTAATTATTAAAAAGAATTGAAGGAGTTAACATGGAACAGTTTGCAAAGATGCTTCCAAAGCTGAAAAAGTTTCAAGACTATATTGAAGATGTTAATAAATCAAATTTTCCAATAAGCATATCGGGTTTATCAGATTCTGCTAAAGCTCATTTCATATATGCAACAAGGTTTTATACAAAAAAGCCAGTAATCGTGTTAACGTATAATGAAATTGAACTTAAGAAGATTCAAAAAGACCTAAGTTTCTTTGAAGATGATGAAATTTTGTTATTTCCAAAAAGAGAAATTGTTTATTATGACATTGATACAATGAACAAAGATGTGACAATGGATAGATTAAACGTGTTTTCGAAATTATATAATTCTGAAAACATAATAATACTTACAACCGTTGAAGCAATGATGCAAAAGACAATTAATAAACAAAAACTATTCGAAAATGTTTTACACATTGAAAGCGGTAAAGAATATGGATTGGAAAACATAAAAGAAAAACTAATAGAAATTGGTTTTGAACGTTCTGACCTTTGTGACGGTAAAGGTCTTTTTTCAGTGCGTGGAGGTATCATAGACGTATATCCAATAACAGAAAAGAACCCTATTCGTATTGAATTTTGGGGCGATGAAGTTGATTCAATTAGACGTTTTGATTCAACAACACAACGTTCAATAGAAACATTAAATCAAATAACAATCTTTCCAGTTGAAGAATTCTTGATAGATAAAAGTAAAATTGAATCTATTACTGATGCAATTAAAGATAAATATAAAAAGCAAATAGATAATTATCCTAATATACAAAAAGACATAGAAGACATCGAAGGTGGGAACTATAGTAATAAGATAGAAAAATATTTTGAATTCTTCTATGAAAAGTACTCATCACTTATAGAATATATTCCTAAAGATGCAGTAGTATTTATAGATGAACCGGTTAGGATAAAATCAAAAGCTCAATCAGTTGAGTTTGAAAATAAAGAAATCATAGAACAGTATTTAGAAAAATATGGTATAGAACCTAGTTATACTGCTTCTATGTCATCTTTTTCTGAAGTGGCAATCACATTAGAACAAATAAATGCCATAAATCTATTTAGAATAGATGAAAATATGCTTGCAAAAAGAAACGGATACAGCTTTAGCTGTAGGGAGGTGAACTTTTTTCGTGGCAACGTGGATATATTCCTACAGGAAGTTCAAAACGCAAGAGAGTCTGGAAATAAAATCATAATACTAGGTGGAGTTGCATCTAAATCTAGAGCTATGCAAGAGATGTTAAGCTCCCATAATATTAATTCTACGTTAATAGATACTAATAATTTAAATGTGTTTGATGATGCACTTTTAGAAGAAGACGCAAAGAGAGTTCCAATTATTATAGTTGGAGCATTAAGCTCGGGATATTCAATTGATGGATTAAATATAATAATAGTTGCTGGTGAAGATAATCAAATCATCAAAGAAAAGAAAAGAACATACAAAGCAAAACTATTTAATGAAAGCCAAAAAGTTGTATTTGCAGACTTAAAAGTTGGTGACTATATAGTTCACTCAACACATGGTATTGGTAAATACATAGGAATTCATTCATTAGATATAGATGGAATAAGAAAAGATTATATAAAACTTGAGTATAAAGATGAAGCAATCTTATATATACCAACAAATCAACTAGACAGTATTAGAAAATACATGGGTGGAGACGAAGATACTAAGCCAAAACTAAATAGGCTTGGTGGAAAAGAATTTGAAAAAACAAAGGCAAAAGTTAAACAGTCATTAAGAGATATTGCAAGAGGATTAATAGAACTATATGCAAAAAGAAGTAAACAAGTTGGATATAAATTTAGTCCTGACACTGTATGGCAAAATGAATTTGAGGAAAGCTTTCCTTTCCAAGAAACAGATGACCAACTTCGTTGTATAGATGAAGTAAAGCATGATATGGAATCAGATAGACCTATGGATAGACTATTATGTGGTGATGTAGGCTATGGAAAAACTGAAGTTGCTATAAGAGCGGGTTTTAAAGCAGTTATGGATTCTAAGCAAGTTGCTTATCTTTGTCCTACAACAGTACTTGCACAACAACAATATGAAACATTTAAGGAAAGAATGAAAGATTTTCCAGTTAAGGTTGCAGTACTAAATAGATTTAAAACAGCTAAACAAAAAAACGAAATAATTAAGCAACTAATTAATGGAGATATAGACATTTTAATTGGTACACATAGAATACTAAGTAAAGATGTAGTGTTTAGAAATTTAGGTTTATTAATCATTGACGAAGAGCATAGATTTGGTGTCGCACATAAAGAAAAAATAAAAGAATTAAAAAGCAATGTCGATGTTTTAACTATGACAGCAACTCCAATTCCACGAACACTTCATATGAGTATTGTTGGAATAAGAGACATGAGCGTTATTTATGATCCACCATTGAATAGAAAACCAATTCAAACTTATGTGTTAGAATATGATTCTGATGTTATTAAAGAAGCAATTATAAAAGAACTAGAAAGAAAAGGGCAAGTATTCTATTTATATAACAAAGTTGAAAACATAGAAGAAAAGGCAAGTGAAATTTCCAGAATGGTACCAGAAGCAAATGTAGCATTTGCACATGGCCAAATGACAGGAAAACAAATCGAACAAATCATGGAAGATTTTGCTATGAAAGAAATTGATGTTCTTGTTTGTACTACTATTATGGAGTCGGGAATAGATATTCCAAATGCCAACACTATGATAATTGAAAATGCAGATAGACTTGGACTTGCGCAACTATATCAAATAAGAGGAAGAGTTGGTAGATCAGATAAAGTAGCTTATGCATATATCACTTATAGAAAAAATAAAGTATTATCTGAAGTTTCTGAAAAAAGATTAAAAGCAATTAAGGAATTTACAGAATTTGGCTCGGGCTTTAAGATTGCTCTTAGAGATTTAGAAATAAGAGGAGCAGGAAATATATTAGGTGCCGAACAATCTGGACATATGGAAAGTGTTGGATATGAAATGTATACACATCTTTTAGAAGAAGCGGTACGAGAGCTTCAAGGATTAGATGTTGAAAAACAGGTAGAGATATTAATAGATTTGAAAGTTTCGGCATTTATTCCAGAAGACTATATTTCTGTAAATTCACAAAAAATTGAAGCATATCAAGATATTGCTAATATAAAAGAGGAAGAACAAATTTCTGAAATCTGTGACGAACTAATAGATAGATATGGTGAAATGCCAGATGAAATGTTTAATTTACTAGAAATTGCTAGAATTAAGTGTTATGCAAGAAAACTTAACATAATTAAAATAATACAAAAAGATGATAGAGTTGTATTCACATTTTCAGATAATAAATTTGTTACACCAGAAAAGGTTTCACTTATTTTGGATACGTTTAGAAGGCAAATTATGTTATCTGGCGAAATAACACCAGTTATTACTTTTAAGTTGCAATCAAATACCGAAAGTGGTACACTAAAAGACGTGCTAAAATTTTTGAAAGTATTAGCATCGTAGTATAAGGAGGAAGTTATGGAAAAGAGTAAAATTGCAATATTAGTTATAGGACTACTTATAGTTGTAGCAGCTGTTGCCGCTTTAGTTATTGCTGATACTAAAGACAATACAGTTCTTACACTAGGTAAAACAAAATATGATTTAGAAGATTATAAATCTTATGGAAAAGTTTGGTATTATGAAAACAATAGTACTGCTACAAGTGATGTAGATACCTTAGCAAATTATTATGGATATTATAAAACATTTTATAAATGGGCAGAAAAATCTGGAGTAACATTAAGTGGAGATGAGTTACCTGCAGCCTTAGAAAGTGGTGATGCAGAAAAACTTATGGCAGATTATGAGCTTACTTCTGGGGAGTATATGAGAGTTAAAACAGAAATTGCGCTTGCAGAAAAGCTTATGAATAATGGTTATGAATTAGGAAAAGTACCATCAAATGTTGAAGAAATTTATAAAAATTATATTAATAGTTCTAATTATTTAGAAACTAGCTATTACTTAAAGCCTAAATCAAATGAAACTGTTGAAGACTATATGAAGATGATTGATTATAGAGTTTTTGCTATAAAGATTCCTAGTGCTCCTTCTGGAGAAGAAGCAGAAGTAGTTGAAACATCAGGTGATGTATCAGGTGATATTTCAGGAGATGCTGCAAAGGCTCAAAGAATACTAGATACAAAAATTCAAGCACAAGATGTTGTAGCAGCTATTAAGGATAATATGGCTAATGGATTATCTGCAGAAGATGCATTCACTGTTGCTAGTGAAGGATATGAAAATGTTACTAGATTAAATCTATACAATCAAAGCTATATGGATAATGGTGATTTAGATCACATGTCTTACTTATATTCACAACGTTTACTAAATAGCCAGACATTTATCTATTATTCATATTATTTTGGATTAATTGATGGAGATTATTACACAGATATGATTAATGCTGTCACAAATACTCCAAAAGGAGAATTTTCAGATATAATTGAGGCAAATGATGTTGTTGCATTTGTTTATGTTGAAGATATAAGAGATGGTTTAGAAGGCGAAGATTTAGATTCGTTTAGAAACGAAGCTGCAACTTATTATGTTAACGCATATTCGGATAGAGTTATTAATAAAATTGTATTAAGCAAATATGATTTTAATACACTTCCAATTAAAGTAAGAGAAGCTGAAGAAGCTGCAAAGGCTGAAATAAGTGGAGATTCTGAAGAAGTTACTTTAACTCCAGATGTTTCGGAAACTGAGAATATAGAAGAAGTACCTACTGAAGAAACATAGGAAAGTAGTAATGAAGAAGTGAATGGATAACATAAAAAGTGGTGATTTTAATCACCACTTTTTTTTATTACGTTAGTGTTACAAATGTTGATAATTAGGGATTTTATTGATAACATTGAAAGTGAGATTTTATGTTTTAATGGCATTTAAGAGGTGAGTAAAATCAAAAAGTTATTAATAATATTTTTAATTATACAAGTTTGTTTTATATTTAATATTTGTTATGCTTCGTCTATTAACAAGCTAGAATATGATGGTAAGGTTCATGACTATAATGTAAGAGATATTACTCTTATGCTTAATAATGATAAATTTGAGCCTAAAGAAGGACAAATGCCACCTATCATTCTTAATGATAGAACACTAGTACCAGTAAGAGAAGTGTTTGAGTATTTAGGTGGTACAGTTAATTGGGATAATAACGAAAGAAGAGTTGATGTTACTTTAGATAAAAAAACAATTTCTCTTTGGATTGATAAAACAACTGCAAAAGTTGATGGAAAAGAAATTGAACTTGATGTTCCAGCAAAGATAATTAACAACAAAACTATGGTTCCAGCTAGATTTATTGCAGAAAAAGGAGATTTAGTTGTTGATTGGAATCAAGAAACGTATACAGTAGATATTAAGTTTAAAAAAGTAAATATTACAAATATTAGTTTTGCAACTATAGAAGGAACAAATTGTATTGTAGTTTCTGCTGATGGAAAAATTACAGGTTACAAATATTCAAGTGTAGATAAAGAAACTTTATATACATTATGGATTGATGTAGAAAATTGTAATTTTACTTTTGATACTAGTACAAAAAAGTTTGATTCTGGTATGGTATCTGAAATTAGATTTGGAAATCAAGGAAATGGAACTAATAGAATCGTTATTGATTTAAGAAGTAAAACAGACTATGTTGTTACAATGTCAAAAGATAGAACAAAATTATATTATGCTATGGCAGAGAAGTTTGTTGTACCTGGTGAAGAAACGGTTCCAGTAAAAACTGAAACACCAACTATAAATCCATCTGGAAATATAACACCTGTTGAAACACAACCAGTTGTAACTTTACCAAAAGAAGAAAAAGAAACTATAGTTCCTAGTGGCAATGCTGAAGAAAACAAAGATGTTGGTGAAAATATTATTGTTGATTCTAATAATCCAAATTCTTTAGATGATGTTAAACCATTTAATGAACATGATTATGAAACAACAGATGAAGAAGAAATTGATTATTCAGTTGTTATAGAATCTATAAAATATAGTGCTACTACAGGAAGAGTTAAAATTAAATATACAGGCGATATTAAATATGATGATATGACATTAACTAATCCTAATAGAATCGTAATTGATATTCCAGATGCAAAGTTAGATGTATCTGGTCCTAAAGAAATAAACATTAAAAATAATATCATCACCGGCGTAAGATTTTCTCAATATACAAAAGAATCTGTAAGAGTAGTTTTAGACTTAGCAGCTAAGGGCGAATATAATATTTATAAACGTTCATCAGAGTTACAAATAAATGTTATTGAAAGTACATACAAAAATATTAAGTATAAAAAGAATACATCAAATGCTCAAGTTACACTACAAAATGTTAAGATTGAAGATTTAACAACTGAAGTGGAATCTTCTAAGTTTAGATACATTATTCGTTACAAAACATCAAAATATGACTTTGGAGATGGTTCATTAAATCCAGGAGACGATATTGTGAATTCTATTACTGTTGATGATGGAGTTATTACTATTTTAGATACTGGTAATTGCACATATGCAATCAGACAATCAAGTGAAAATGTCGTAATCACAATTAGAAAAGCAGAAACGAAGACTGTATCATCAATGAGAATTGAGGAAGAAGAACCTAATGAATCAGGAGAAATAATCAACAAAAAGATTATTTTAATAGATGTTGGTCATGGTGGTTCAGATCCAGGTGCGTGTAACGGAGATGCACAAGAAAAAGTTTACAACTTAGCAATTGCTCTTAATTTATATGAGATGTTAAAAGAAAGAGAAGATATCGAAGTATATATTGATAGGGAAAATAATAGTACATATTTAAATCGTGAAGATAGAGTTGCTTTTGCAAACAATATTAATCCTGATTTTATAGTTAGTATTCATAACAATTCTTTAGATAACAAAGCATACTCTGGAACGATGGTTTTATATTATAACAATGATACAGAAAGTAATTATGGAGATATTACAAGTAAGGAATGTGCTGAAATTGTACTTAAAGAATTAGTTAAAAATCTTGGTACAGTTAATAGAGGAGTTGTTAATAGAGGCGATTTACACATACTTACAAAAACTCCTTGCCCATCAATACTTTGTGAAGTTTCATTTATTTCAAATGATGAAGAATTAGAAAGACTAAAGACAAAATCATTCCAAAAGAATGCCGCAACCGCTATATACAATGGAATAGATAAGATATTACAAGCATATAATTAATTAGATTGTCTTTAGGAGGAAGTATTATGGACGAAAACAATCTACCAAAAGGATTATTTGGTTTAAACAAAAAAGAAGTTGAAAGTTATATTGTTAATATTAAAAAAGACTATGAAAATGAAGTTTCGGAATTATCTAATAAACTTCAAGAAATGAAAAACGAAAATATAAAATTGACAGAAAAGTTGAATAAACTAATGAAAGAAAAAAATGAAATCGAGGCATCAAAGGCTAATATTTCTGATGTTTTATTAAGAGCGCAAGAACAAGCAAATCAAATTATAGAAGATGGTAGAAAACAAGCCGAAAAAGAAAGAGAAGATGTTGATTTGCTTATTGAAGAACAAAGAGAAAAGCTAATTGATGCTAAAATTGAACTTGCAATGCTTAAAGATAAAGCAAAAGAGATTATTTCAAAATTTGCTGATGATTTAACTAAATTACAATAATAATTATATGGGAGGATCAAAAAAATGGAACTTATATATGAGAACTCGTTTGTTACAGACAAAGAGATATCAAAACTTTCTAAAGCAGTAGAAGATGCTCATAATAAACTTGTAAATAAAACTGGAGCAGGTTCTGACTTTCTTGGATGGGTAAATCTAGAATATGACAAAGAAGAAATAGAAAGATTAAAAAATGCTGCTAACAAAATTAGAAGAGATTCAGATTATCTTGTTGTAATAGGAATTGGAGGTTCATATTTAGGTGCACGTGCTGTAATTGAAGCCTTAACACCTTCATTTAAGACTAAAAATGTTTTATTTGCTGGGAACAATATGAGTCCTGATTATATAAATGATTTATTAGAATTTGTTGGTGATAGAGATTTTTCTATAAATGTAATTTCTAAATCTGGTACTACAACAGAGCCTGCAATTGCATTTAGTATTTTAAAGCAAAAACTTATTGATAAATATGGAAAAGATAAAGCAAGAGAAAGAATATATGTAACTACTGATAAAGAAAAAGGAGTTCTAAAAAGAGAGGCAACTCAGGAAGGATATGAAACATTCATAGTTCCAGATAATATTGGAGGAAGATATTCAGTATTAACTCCAGTAGGACTTCTACCTATTGCTGTAGCAGGAGTTAATATTGATGGTTTGATGTATGGTGCTTCTCAAGCAATGCAAAAGTATGAAAATTTGTTAGATAACGAAGCATATACTTATGCAATTTTAAGAAATGTACTTCTTAAAAAAGGTAAGAATATGGAAATACTTGTTAACTATGAACCAAGACTTCACTATTTTTCAGAGTGGTGGAAGCAACTTTATGGTGAAAGCGAAGGAAAAGATGGCAAGGGAATTTTCCCAGCAAGTGTTGATAATACCACAGACCTTCATTCACTTGGCCAATATATTCAAGAAGGTCAAAGAATGATTTTTGAAACAGTTATTGATGTTGAAAATCCAAATAAAGATTTTAAGATTCCAGTTCAAGATGATAAAGATTTAGACTTCTTATCTTCAAAATCTTTAAATGAAGTAAATCACATGGCTATGGAAGGTACAATTAAAGCACATGTTGCCGGTAATGTACCAAATATTAGAATTAAAATTGAAAAATTAGATGAATTTAATTTAGGGTGGTTAATTTATTTCTTTGAAAAAGCTTGTGGAATATCTGGTTACATTTTAGGAGTTAATCCATTTAATCAACCAGGTGTTGAAGCATATAAAAAGGAAATGTTTAAACTATTAGGTAAAGAATAAAATAAGGAGCAAAAGATGAATCAAACAAAATACTTTAACAAGGCGATAATAGGTAATGGAAATATGCTCGCTTGTTTGGATGATAAAGCCGAACTCATACGTCTTTATTATCCACATATAGACTATTTCCAAAATATTGATACATATAGTTTAGGTTATGTATTTCCTGATGCTACTCATGTAGATTGGTTTAAAGATATGAATCTTATAAATCAATATTATGATGGCAATATTATCTACACTAAACTATCAAAAAATGACGTTGAAGTTGTTATTAGAGATTATTGTCTTATTGAAAGAAATGTTGTAGTTAGAAAAATTAAATTCAATCAACCGCTTTGTTTATTAGTATTTTCAAAATTAAATTCATCACCAGATAAATTAGTTTCTGGAATGAGGGTAAGTAATTCACTTATTCAGTATGCTCCTGATTTATATATGAATACATATTCGTCAACACAAATTATTAAGTCTCAAGTTAATAATCCTAGAGAAAACTTAGAAACCGCTTCTTTAAAACTTGAAGACTATATTGGTATGTCAGATGAATCTGCTTGTATGTATGAAGCAACAAAAGAAATTACTTTATATATAGCACTTGATACTAAACTAAAAGATTCATTTGAGCAAGCACAATTTTTAAAAGAAGCAAATGAAGAAAATTTATATGAAGATGTCAAAAAATATTGGAGAGAGTATCTAGAAGGACATTTAAATTATTATATTAAAGATAAAAAGTTTTCTAATAAAGAAATAGATATTATAGAACGTTCTATACTTATGTATGCGCTTCTTACAAATAAAGAAACAGGCGCTGTTTTGGCGAGCCCTGATGTAGATGAAAAGTTTACAAAGTGTGGAAGATATGGTTATTGTTGGCCAAGAGATGCTTTGTTTATTAATGATGCTATGCTAAAACTTGGAATGTTTGATGAAGTTGCAAAATTTTATACTATTTGGGCAGAAAAAACTCAGCTATCAAATGGTTTATTTGAACAAAGGTATTATTCAAATGGAGAACTAGCTCCATCTTGGGGAATTCAAATAGATGAAACCTCAAGTATGGTTATAGGTATTTCTAAACTAGAAGATTCAAAAAAATATTTTCATGTTGTTGAAAAAGCATTGATTGGTTTAGTTAGTTTTTTAAATGACAATTATATTTCTAAATCTTGTTATGATTTATGGGAAGAAAGAAAAGATTCTCATCTTTATTCTACATGTAGTATTTATTATGCTCTAGAGGTAGGAAGAGAAGTTATTAAAGATTTTCCAGAGTGTAATCATTTAGTAAATGAGATAGATATACTACAACCTAAAATTCTAGATGGTATAAAAAGAGAGTTTATTAAAGATGATTGCTTTATTAGAAGCAAAAATAATTTTGCAACAGATATATCTCTTTTAGGTGTCGTTACTCCTTTTAATGTAGTTAATTATAATGATCAATATGCTTT
>CAMUYU010000005.1 GCA_947164995.1 uncultured Clostridia bacterium | reverse complement strand
TTTTATTTTATAATGTTTTTTATATTGTTTCACCATCTAAGATTATTTCTTCTTTTGGAAGATTTTCCATAGAAACAATTGCATCTTTTAATTTCTTTGCTTGGCCTGCTTTATATAAAACTAGTTCTTCAGTATAATCGTTTTTGTCCTTGATAGACGATAGCCTTTGGTTTTGTACAAGTTTATAATCTTTTTTTCTAAAATCCATAGAAAGATTATAATCTAAAATAACTCCTATTAGAATAAGTAATCCGGGCAGTTACTAATTCTGGGACTGTTGCTTTTAAATCGCCAAACATGTATAAGAAATAAAGTATAATAACCGTAAATGCAATTACGTGATTGATAAATTCTATATTTCTCATTTTTCTAGCTTCGTTTTCTAAGTCAGCTTTTATTTTTCGTTCATCACCTGGCAATTTTGTTATTATTTCACCAGTTTGACCATTCATTGCAAAAGAATATGTTTCGTTTTGATGTTTGTATGAACAAAGCCAAACTGGAACGTAGTAGCGTTCTGAGTGATTAGTTGTAATAGTATAAGTATTAGATTGATTTAATACTTTTTTCCCATTTAAAAAGCCCAAAGTTTGTGATTTTTCTAAAAAATATTTAACTTTTGAAAAAGAATCTAGGAATTTTTTATTTGCAAAATTGGTGCTTGCCATAACAGAAAGGCCACAAAAATAATACGGAGAGTAATCAACTGATTCGGAAATGTCATATGGCAATAAATTTGTAGTTAAATAATCTGGAAACTCTTCTAATGTATCAAATGTCATATTTAAACCATATAATCCTGAATAATCATAATTTGCTACATTATCAGGGCCATTTAAAAGCTTTCTTTTTTCTCTTTCATATGAACCTTTTGCATCATATTTCATTGCATATTCATTATATACAATTGGAATATATAAACCGGTAATTTTCTCTATGTTTTCTTCTTTAAAGAATTCCAAATTTGATAATTTATTATCTGCAATAAATACTTTGAAATTTTTTATAAACTCTTCTTTTGTATATTTAAATGGAATTAGTTTTCTATCATTGATATTGAATTTTATATTTGTGTTTGAAAAATTGGTGCTTCCACAAAAATTACATATTGAAATTGGCTGATTATCTAAAGTTATAATCTGACTTCCACAAGAAGCGCAAGTATAAGCACTTGAATCAAATAATGCTTTTTGACTTATAGTTTTGTACAGTTGTTCATCCAATGAGTGTATTTCTGTTTCTGCCTGACAATGAGGACAAAAAACGGAATTTGTACCAAATTTGTATTCTACATTTGCACTGCAATTTGGACATGCAAGCTTCATTTGAAAATCCTCCCAACATTAATTCAAAATAACTCAAAATAATGCTATCATAGGAAAAATAGAATAAGCCGTTTTTCCTCGTTATTTAACAAATTCTTAATACTATTGTTAAAAATTGGTTGACAAAATAGGCTAAACGCGGTACAATTCTTGTGTTGTCTAATATAGATAGTCGATTAAGAATCAAAGTTGCTACATTTTTACGTGCGCCACTAGCTCAGTTGGTAGAGCAACTGACTCTTAATCAGTGGGTCCGGGGTTCGAGTCCCCGGTGGCGCACCAAGAACGCAAACTGTTTATAGTTTGCGTTTTTTATTTTATGTTTTAATATCGTAAAAAGTGTTATTTTTGCGTGCTTTTTTGTTGAAGACTAGGTAAAGTTGGTATAAAATATAAAAGCAATTGTAGTCAGTAGTATAAATATACCAAAAAGGGGACAATTTAATGTATTTAAAGAAACTTGAACTACAAGGATTCAAATCATTTGCAGATAGAACTGTTCTTGAGTTTAAACCAGGTATTACGGCTGTTATTGGACCAAATGGTTCTGGAAAATCTAATATTTCAGATGCTATTAGATGGGTTTTAGGAGAGCAAAGTGTAAAAACTCTTAGAGGTTCAAAATTAGAAGATGTTATTTTTGCAGGAACACAAGCTAGAAAGCCTGTGGGATATGCGGAAGTTACAATTACACTTGATAATACAGATAATAAACTTCCAATAGAATATACAGAAGTACAAGTTACAAGAAGAGTATATAGAAGCGGTGAAAGCGAATTCTTTATTAATAAAAATCAATGTAGATTAAAAGATATCGTTGAATTATTTATGGATACAGGTATTGGTAGAGACGGATATTCAATCATCGGACAAGGTAGAATAGATGAAATTCTTTCTACCAAATCTGAAGAAAGAAGACATATTTTTGAAGATGCAGCAGGTATTGTAAAATATAGAACCCGTAAAGAAGAAGCAGAGAAAAAATTAGAAAACACAAAACAAAATTTGCTTCGAATTAACGATATTGTTACTGAGTTAGAATCTCAACTTGAGCCATTAAGAGAACAATCTGAAAAAGCGAAAAGTTATTTAGATTACAGAGATCAATTGAAGTATTTAGAAGTAGGACTATTTATTAATAATATTAATAAAAATAAACAAAAACTTACTGAAATTACTGAGCAAATTGAAGAGGTTTTGGCTCAAACAAACGATGAAACAGAAAAATTAACAAAGCTTCAAAATGAAAAAGAAGAAACACGTAAAGTTGTTGAAGAAATTCTTAATTCTATAGAAAAAATTCAATCTCAAATTTTTGATGAACAAAATAGCATTGAAAAACAAAATTCTGATATTAATGTTAAAGAAACAAAAATTGAACATAACAAAGCAAATTCAGAAACGTACAAGCAGGAAATTGAAGCCATAAAAGAAAAAAATGAATCATTAAAAAAAGAAATTGAAGATAGAAAATTAAGACAAGAGCGTTTAGCAAAAGATAAACAAAAATTTGAAGATGAACTTAAAGAAAAAGAAGCGGAGTTAAAAAATCTTTCTGATGGTTTGTCTGAAGACGCTAAATTTGTAGAAACATTAAAAGCCAAGATAATGGATAATATAAATTTGAAGTTTGAAAAAATGGAAACATTAAAAAATCTTACTTCAAGCCACGATACTTGGAATAGTAGGATTAAACAAATTGACCAAGAAGTATTTGATAATAAAGTTGCTATAGATAAAGAAAATATTGTTAAAGCAGATAGGAACAAAACTTACATTGATGTGGTCAAAACAAAAGAAGAACTTGAGAAAAAAGTTAACAATATTAAGCAAATCAAAGCAGAATATGATAGTAAAGTAAATGACTTCGAAGAAAAGATTCGTAAGCAATTAGGTGAAATAAGTGCAAAGGAATCTAGACTTAACTTCTTAGAGGAAACAGAAAAAGAATTTGAAGGTTATGGAAATAGCATCAAGGCTATCATGCAAAGATGCCAAAAAGATAAGTCTTTTGGAAATGGAATCTATGGTACAGTAGCAAGTCTTATCAAAGTTTCAAATGATTATGAAGTTGCAATTGAACAACTTTTAGGTGGCAATCTTCAAAACATTGTTACTGAAAAAGAGGAAGATGCTAAAGAAGCAATTGAATTTTTAAAGAGTAACAACTTGGGAAGAGCATCATTCTATCCAATTTCATCTGTTAAAGGTGAAAAGATTAAACAAAACTTAAATTCTGAAAAAGGATTTTTGGGAGTGGCTTCTGATTTAGTATCATACGATAGTAAATATGATGGAGTAATGCAATCTGTACTTGGTAGAGCAATAGTATGTGACAACATGGAAAATGCAATTTCTATTGCTAAAAAGTTCAAATATGCATTTAGAATTGTTACAAAAGATGGTGATGTTTTAAATACATCTGGACAAATGACTGGTGGTAGTATAGTTAAGAAAACAACATCTATTTTGTCAAGAGGAAGAGAAATTGATGAATTAAAAAAAGAAATTCAAAAATTAAACACATCACTTAAATCTCTTGAAAAAGAATTTGAAAAATACAAAACTGAATGCGCAGATACTTTAAGCGATAGTGAAAAAGTTTTAGAAGAATTTCAACAAGCTCAAATTGTTTTTGCAACTGAAAGCCAAAATATGGCTGTAATTGATGGTAACATAGAAAAGCTTAGCAAGAAAAATGAAATGTTACAAAATGAGAAAACTTCTGTGGAAGAACAACTAGAAAAAGCAAAAGAAGATATCGAAAAATTAAACGAATTAATGTCTTCTCTAGACAAAGAAAATGAAGATGCCCAAGTTAAGGTTGATGAATTTGCAAAGAAGAATATGGAGCAGCAAAAAGTGTTTGATGATTTAAATTCAGACATCATGGACTTAAAAATTTCTGTATCTTCATTTGATGAAAGTTCTAGTTCAATCGATGAAATCCTTGAAAGAATCAATCAAGAAATTTCTTCTAATACCGAAAGCATTGCAAAGAAGACTGAAGACATTGAAAAGATGGCAGAAGAAAATAGCAAATTTGCTGACGATATAGAAAAAACAAAAGAAACTATTGTTGAAGCTAATAAAAAGATTGAAGAGCTAAATAATAATTTGGCTGATGTTAAGAGAGAAAGAGAAAGTAAAAATAATAAAGTTGTTGAACTTGATGATGGAATCGAAAATCAATTCCACACTTTAGATGTTTTGCATGATCAATCTACAAAACTTGATGTTAAAAAGACAAAATTAGAAACAGACATCGAAGATATTCAAAATAAAATGTGGGAAGAGTATGAAACCACTCCAAATACTGCAAAAGATTACGCAGAGGTTAATTCGCAAACAGGAAAAGAAGTAGAAAAGATTAAAAACAGCATAAAGGAATTAGGCATAATTAATATAAATGCAATTGAAGAGTATAAAGCCGTTGGCGATAGATATGAATTTTTAAGAACACAAAAAGAAGATTTGGAGGCTTCTCAAGCATCCCTTGAAAAAATAATTACAGATATGGTTGAACTTATGAAAATTCAATTTGCACAAAACTTTGAACTTATTAATAAAAACTTTGGAGAAGTGTTTGTTGAATTGTTTGGTGGCGGTAGAGCAGAATTAAATCTTTCTGATACAAATAATATTTTAGAAAGTGGAATTGAAATTGAGGTTCAACCTCCAGGAAAGAAGCTTCAAAATATGATGCTATTGTCTGGTGGAGAAAGAGCATTTACAGCCATAGCTTTATTATTTGCAATTCTTAAATTATCACCATCACCATTTTGTATTCTTGATGAAATTGAAGCAGCACTTGATGATGTTAACGTATATAGATTTGCAGATTATATTAAAAAATTTGCAGAAAGCACTCAGTTTTTATTAATTACTCATAGAAAAGGTAGTATGGAAGCTGCAAATACTGTTTATGGAGCAACGATGCAAGAACATGGTATAACAAAACTTGTATCTATGAAATTAGATTCATAAATAAATGAAAGGTAGTAAAAGTAAGTGTTTAGAAAGTTGGTAAGTGAAAAGAAGAATATAATATCTTATATTGTTTCTCTTTTTATGTTTCTTGGAAACGTAGGAATAGGTGGTAATCCTTTTTCGGCTGCCATGTTTGCGGCATTGATTGAAAATAGGATTCCGATTGCCGTTCCATTTATTGTTGCAATAGGAATAACATGGATTAAATATGGTGCTTTAGCAGCACTGGGCATTTTTATAACAATTGTTTTATTTGCTTTGTTTAAATCTATTAATAAAGATAGATGCCCACTAGTAAAAAGTGCCGCACTTCTTGCAATTTCACAAATTATTTCTTCTATGTTATTTATAATCGTAGGCAAGGAATTTTTTGTTGATTTTCCAAGAAGATTATTTGTAATTGTTTTATCGGTATTATTTGTACCAGCATTTACGATTGGCTTAAAGGCGATATTAAAATTTAAAGAAAAAGATGAATTAAATAATTCTGAATTAGTGTCTTTACTTGTAATTTTGATGGCTATGTCTTCATCATTTACACACTTATCTACTTATGGAATGACGTTGTTCTCACTAGTTTCTATTGTTTCATTAATGACAGTTTGCTGGAAGAAAAAGATTGTTAATACACTTGTATTTTCTGTTATAGCTTGTTTTATTTATCTTTTGGTTTTAGGCGGAAGTTTTCAATATGTTTTACTATTTTTGATGGTTGGATTGATTACGGCACTTCTTTCTAAAGCAGGAAAGAAAGGCTTGTTAATAGGCGGAGTATTTGCTTTAATCTACACGATTGGTTTTGCACCTACTGAAGCAGATATTTATAACAAACTAGGAATGAATGAAAGTTTAACAAAAGATTATGCTAAGTTTATTGAAGAACAAGAAGAAATAAAAAAATTAAAAGCTAGCGAATCTGGGGATTTTTCAGTTACAGCTTATGCTGGTTACGATATGCCAACATTAGTTGAAGAAATTAAGAGAATGACATATACGCCTGCTTCTACCACAATAAAGGAAATGTTATTTGGTTTTGCATTATTAATGTTTTTGCCGATTGCATTTTATAGAAAATATGAATATCTTACAAGAAATATAAATTCTAAAACTGAATTTGATTTTTCTAAATTGTTTAATAATAGAAAAGTATTATTATTGGCAGAGGGAAAAGAAGAACCTAAAACAGCTAAAGAGGAAGAAAAGCCAAAGAAAAAAGTTTCAAATAATAATTCAAAAAAGAAGAAAAAGAAAAAATAAAAAGACTTGGGATTTTTCCCAAGTCTTTTTTGTTATTAATGTTTTGGATTATAGTCTTGTTGTGATCTAAAGTTTGTAACAGCTGCCTTTATACCTTTAAGTCCACCCCATGATGAAGTTTCTCTTTTTTCTCTTTCTTCGTAGTTATATTGTTGAAGTCTATTATTCTCAAGTAAATCATTTTGCGCTTCCAAATTTGAAGTGTGTGAAATTCTTGAATCTAGTGTGCAATTTGCATCTAGTATTTTATTAATTGAATCTCTCATTGATAATAGAATTTGATTTTTTCCAGTATCACTTTTTCCCAATGCTTCCGCTGTGAAGTAGAAGTTTTCATTAATTATTGTATTTAAATAATGAGTCAATTTTTCATTGAAGAATTCTTGAGAAGAAATCTTGTGAAAAATTTCTAAATCTTCAATTAAAGAATCAAAATCAATTACTCTATGTTTCCTTTTTAATAATTTTGGATTTGTGGAAGCATTAACGTAAACATTTGAATGGAGTTTATCTTCGATTATTCCTAAATATTTATCTGAAAATACTTGGCAAACAAGATCTTCTTCGCTATCTAATTCAACTTTTTCGGAAGGTGTAATATCATTTCTTCCTTCAAAGATTTTTAGTTTATCCAAACTACTATGTAAGTTTTCAATATTATAAGTTTTGCCATCAAAATCTAATAATGTATGAGTGTTATTTCTACCTTCAATTAACGGAGCAGATATAATTCCTTTTGGAGTAAGCTTAAACATATAATCTTTATTATCTCTATGTTCAATATACAAATCTTTTCTTATCTTTACGAAACTTGAATCTGAAGCTAATCTAGATGATTCATTAACTCTTTTTGAAAGGTCACGGAGCATATTAACTATGGTATCACTTAGAATAAAATCACAAAGAGCCTTATTGTTTGCTTTTTGAGGCAAGTATGATTTCAAAAACTTGTCAATTGCTGCCTTTTCTTTTCCTTCTCCTTTATATACTGTATTTGTAATTTTACAAAGTTTTAATAAAGCACGAGATAAATTTATAGAACCAGTTGCTTCAGTTTTATTAATAGTTTTGTAAAACATTTCATATAATTTTTCTTTTTTTGCACTTTGAGATAAAGAGCTATCATTTAATAATCTTTCTTGAGGTTCTATTATTTCAAGAGCTCTTTTAACAGCATCCTTTCTTAGTAATTCTAAGTTTCTTTCGTCTATCGAACCAAACATATTTTTATATAGTGCACTTTTTGTACTAAATAAAGCGGAAATACTATCAATTAAACTTTCCTTTTTTTCATTGTTAAATGACAAAGCATTGTTATTATTTTGTATGAAATCAAGATTATTTGAAGCTTCTCTAATTTTATTAATAATGATATTTTTTGAAAGATATAATAATCTTGGAAGTGCTTCAGTCCTATATTTTCTTTCTAGCGCATCTTTTTCTCTTTCAGATATTTTAGCACCAGTTAGCTGATTTCCATATAGATGGGTATATGCTATGTCAAGCGCAGTTCTAAAATCAGAAGTAGATTTAAAATCTCTTTCGCCATCTTCTGATAAAAATGAAAGTGCATAGTTTTCAAATTCTGGTGATAAACCTTGAATATAGTTTTTTATAAGTGCATTTCCAAAAACACTATATAGAAATGAAACGAATGAAACAGCTTCGATATAGCTTCCCAATTTTTCATCTAATGTTTCTTTTCTAATTGAAGGGTTTTTCTGGATTTCGTATTCCATAATAGCGTGATTTAAGTATTCAGTAAGTCCTTCATCAATAAACTTATCAAACATTTTATTTGCATGTGAAACACTATGTAATGTCTCGTGACGAGCAATATATTTAAGGTGCATAATTCTATTTTTAAATTTATTAGAATGCTTGCGAATTAAAATTTGTTTTGTTTCTCTATCATAAAAGCCTAATGCACCAGGCCTACGTTTTTCGTCTTCTGAATTATAATATCTAATTACATAATTTCTTATTTTTTCTGGTAGGTTACGTTTGTTTAGCCACCTTGCATAATTCATTTCGTCACAAAAATCGATGATTCCACGAAAAGAGTTAACCATTAATTGACGAAGTTCGGCATCATCAGTTGGATTGTCTATGTATGCTTGTTTTATTTCTTCATCCATATTAGCTACCTCCTTTTTGGAATTTTTAGTGATTTAGAACTTATGTACGCCACCACCTTTTATTATACCAAATAATATGTAAACTTGCAAATAAAAAAGCGACTAAGTAAAACTTAATCGCTTAAATGGTGAGCCTGGAGGGATTCGAACCCCCGACCCACGCCTTAGAAGGGCGTTGCTCTATCCAGCTGAGCTACAGACCCATTTGTCAATCGACAAGGGATATAATAGCATCTTATGTTAAAAAAGTCAATACCTAGAGGGGAAAATCTAGTTTCATTTTCTCCTAAATCTAGCATTATATCGCTTCATTCGAGTGCTTCTTTGACTTTTTCCTTTTTTGCGAATAGATATATTATAAAACCTAATTGCTAACACTATCAATGCAATTATAACTATAACTCTAAAAATATTAATTAAAATTTTACTAACAATTGAACCAAAATCTGGAAGTTCTAGTTCTGGAATTTCTTTATCAGCTACAAGGTCAATTTTATAAATCTTGTCATATATTTCATAATATAGAGTGCCTATTTTTTGCCCTTTTTCAACTGGAGCAACAATATCTCCAGATATTTCAACATGTGATCTAAAGTCAGCTACCTTGTTTTCAGAACTTAAGTAAAAATAGAAAGGTTTTTCAACTATGGCATTAACTTCTGATGCTCCAATTGCAGCATTTTTAACTTTAGCCTTTCCTGCAACTGTTCCGGCACTAACTATGGTAGTTTTGTAGAGATTTTCAAATCCATAATTGAATAGTGCTATAGAATCGGTAAATCTATAACTTTCATTGCTTTCACTTTTAACGCCTCCTAAAGCGGCACAAATTAGCATTAAATCGCCGCTTGAAGCAGAAGAAACTAGGCAATTTTTGGCCTCACTCGTATATCCAGACTTTCCACCTGTACATTTATCATAATAGTATTGAGATTTAGAAAGAATCAATTGATTAGTGTTTTGAAATATTCTATCATCATTTGAATGTTTTTCTGAAACTGGTAGCGAGAAGGACGTCTTTTTAACGATACTTCTAAAATCTTCAAAATTGTCATAAGCGTACTTGTACATTATGGCTAAATCGTATGCGCAAGAGTAGTGGTTTTCTTCAGATAAACCGCTTGGATTTAGAAAATTGGTGTGCTCGCAACCAAGTTCTTTTGCTTTTTCGTTCATCAACTTGGAAAATTCTGGTATAGAACCAGCAATATACTCTGCCAAAACATTAGCTGCATCGTTTCCGCGAAGCTATAAGTAAGCAATTTAAAAGGTTTTCAACTGTTATTCTTTCACCTACTTGAATAGCTGCAGAACTTCCTCCGAGAAGGAACTGACATAATTGCATCGTAGCTTGCAGTGACTATATCGGTCTTTTTGCCTTTTTCTAGTACAATAATTGCAGTCATAATCTTTGTAGTACTAGCAGGAGCTACTTGTTCATAAGCATTTTTATCATATATTACTCTTCCATTTGAACCATCTATTAATACTAAATTTGGACAGTTTGTTTCTAAAGCAAAACATGTACTATAAACTGTCAAAAATAATAATGATATCAAAAATAAAAATAAGATTTTTTTCATAAATTCCTCCAAAAATATTTTATAAAATCAGCAATCAAAAAACAAGGTGTTTTTTAATTATAATAGAGCAATTTGTTGAAAATGAAAAAATGATAAGATATAATATTTTAGTAGTGTTTAGGATATATTTGGAAAGGAGAAAAATGCAAATAAAAGCAAAACATATTTTGTTGGGTTTAGCTTTTATTGGATTAACATTTTTAGGGGTTAAATTATTACCACAAAAAGAGATATTAATTACAGAAGATGATTTCGTAAAAGAAGAGGAAGTAGTAGAAAAAAAGATTTACGTTCATGTAGATGGAGCAATTTTAAATCCCGGCATTAAAGAAATATCCGAAGGAACGAGATTATTCGAATTAATAGAACTTTCTGGTGGTGAATTAGAGGATGCAGATTTATCTAGATTAAATTTATCTTCAATTTTAAAAGATGAACAAAAAATCGTTATACCTTATAAGGTTGAAGAAGTAATACAAGAAACTAATAATATAGTTTCAAAGTCTAATGTGGTATCAATTAATAATTCTACTTTTCCAATTAATATAAATTATGCAAGTTTATTAGAACTACAAAAACTTAGTGGAATTGGTCCGGCTATGGCTACCAAAATTATTAATTATAGAGATGAAAACGGTCTATTTAATAGTATAGAAGATATAAAAAATGTCAGCGGAATTGGCGAAGCAAAATTTAATAAAATTAAAGATGATATTACTATATAAAAGAGGTGATTTATATTAATATCAGTGAAATCATTAGAAAAAAAAGAGACCAAGAAGAACTTTCTACAGATGAAATTGAATTTTTCATAAGTGAATATTCTTGTGGCAATATTCCAGATTATCAAGCAGCAAGTCTTTTGATGGCAATTTTTCTAAATGGAATGTCTCAAAGAGAAATATCAGATTTAACAATGGCAATGGCTCGTTCAGGGCAAATTGTGGATTTGTCTGACATTCCAGGCATAAAAGTTGATAAGCATAGTACAGGTGGAATAGGAGATAAAGTTACACTTGTTTTGATGCCAATTTTAGCAAGTTTAGGAGTTCCAATTGCTAAAATGTCTGGAAGAGGTTTGGGGTACACACAAGGTACTATTGATAAACTAGAATCAATTCCTGGATTTAGAACTAATATTTCAACATATGAGTTTATTAGAAATGTTAAAGATATTGGAATTTCTATAATGTGTCAGCAAGAAAACATTGCAGCAGCAGATAAAAAGTTATATGCCCTAAGAGATGTTACTGCAACTGTTGAAAGTATTCCTTTAATTGCATCTTCAGTTATGAGTAAAAAAATTGCTGCTGGTGCAGATAAAATACTTCTTGAAGTAACATGTGGGTCTGGAGCATTTATGGATACAGAAGATAGAGCTAGAGTTTTGGGCGAAACTATGGTTAATATTGGAAAGCAAGTTGGAAAAGAAACAATTGCTGTTATTACCAACATGAATCAACCTTTGGGAAGGTTTTGCGGAAACAGCCTAGAAGTTGTAGAAGCGATTAATGTTTTAAAAGGAAAAGGCGAGGAAGATATAGTAAAAGTTTGTTGTGTGCTTGGAGCATATATGCTAAAGCTTGCAGGTAAAGGAGACAATCTAAGTAATAACTTAAAACTAATTCAAAAAAATATTGATAATAGAAAAGGATTAGAAAAATTTAAAGAATTTATTGAAAGACAAGGGCGGAGATAGTAGTATTATCCAAAAGCCAGAGCTTTTAAATATGGCTAAAGTAAAAACACCGGTATATTCTTTAGAAACAGGAACTGTTTATGAAATAGAGTGTAAAAATATCGGTCAAGCAATTGTAAATCTTCGGTGGTGGAAGAATTAAGAAAGAAGATTATATAGATAATACTGTTGGAATAGAAGTGCTTAAAAAAATTGGTGATTTTGTAAAAGCAGGAGAACCACTTTTATATATTTATAGTAATAGCGAAGAAAAAGCAAAAGAAGAGGCTATTAAACTTCAGCAATCGTTCAAGTTTGCAAGTATTGATATACCAAAGATTGAAGAAATAATTGATGTAATAGAATAAATAAAGGGGGATTATTATGAAAAAGTTATTAGGAGTTTTTGTTGTTTTAGTAGTAATGTGTTCTATTTGTTTTGCTGTTGAGTTTTCTGATTTTGATTTAAAAAATCAATGGCTTTCAGAAGGATATGAAGATATTATGAACTTTTTAGTCCAAAAAGGAGTTATTAATGGATACCCTGATGGAACATTTAAACCAAGCGGAACAATTACAAGAGCAGAAATGAGTAAAGTTTTAGTTGTAGCATTCGATATAGAACTAAAAAATGAAGAAGCAAAAATTACTTTTCCTGATGTAAAGGAAAACGCTTGGTATGCAAAATATGTTTATGCACTTGTAAATGAAGGTGCTATAAAAGGTTATGAAGATGGAACATTTAAACCAGATAATGAAGTTACACTTGGTGAAATTGTTTTAATGTTAGATCGTCTTGCAGGATATAGCGAAGGAAAAACTTTTACAAACCAATATTCTAAAGAAGTAAATATTTGGGATTGTGCAGAAGTTGGAGGTTTATTTAAAGGATATTTAACAGACGATATGGTTTCTATAAAGCCAGAGACAAGAGAAAATGTTGTAGTATTAGTTTATAATGCAATGATGTTTAAAGCTAATGCCGAAAAAGAACCTACTGTTGTTTCAGGAGAAGTTAAAGAGCCTGTTAAAGAAGCGGAAAAAGAGCCAACTAAACCAGTTGAAGAACCTAAAACAGATCCAAATAAACTTACAGCAAACAAAACTTATTTTGGTGTTGTTGGTTCTCAATCAGAAGAAGCAGGAGAAAAATATATAGATGTTAATACTTTTGAAAATGGTGTGGTAAAACTAAAAGTTGTTAAAATAGATAAAAAACCACTTGAAAAATCTTTGATTATTTTTACTGTTAAGAGCACAGGAAATGTTAAACTAGAAAAAGAATTAAAAGTTGCTGATGTAGAAGAAGGATATTTACTTGTGGAAGAAGTAGACGACGAAGTAGTAGTGTTTGCAAATGAAGCAGAATTTTTAGATACTACAGAAGACTACTATATGTACGGTCAAACAAAAGTTAAGTTATTCAATCAAGAATACTATTTAGTAACTGCAGATGAGGATGATGTTGAAGGAATAGAATTCAAAGATTGCGAAAAACTTGAAAACAATAAACTTTCATTCAAGAAAGATGATAGGGTTTTCTTTGATACAAACAAAGATATTTGTATAATTGTTAGAGGATTAGAAAAACCAGAAGGCATTGATCATGGAGAATAACACATATATTAAGATTATCTTACAAATAAGGGCTGTCAATTGACAGCCTTTTTTACGTTTCATATAATTTATTATAAGTGAAAATAGGTGCATTATGCCTTCTTGGAGGATGATACTAATGAAAAAGCTTTACAAAATACTTACAGGAATAGCGGTTGCAAGTTTTGCTGTGGTTTTAAGCAGCAAATCGTTTGCAGTTCATTTTTATGATACATTAGGAACAAAATATGAAGGAGCAGTAGAAAGACTAGCAGAGCTAGATATAGTTTCTGGTGTTTCTGATAAAGTGTTCGAAGCAGAACGAACAGTGACAAGAGCAGAATTTGCAAAAATGATTGTAATGTCTGCTTTAAAACCAGCCGAATATGAAGCACTTATAAGTGATGATGCTGAAGTAGTGTTTAAGGATATAAATAGAGAGAAAAAAGAATGGTATTATGATTATATTACTGTTGCTGTAAATGCGGGATTAATGAAAGGCTACGAAGATGGTACTTTTAGACCAAACAACGATATAACATATGCTGAAATTGCAAAGATGGTTACTTTAGCACTTGGTCATGATTATTTAAGAAGTGATGATCCAAAGGGCTGGGAAACAGAATACGTTTCAAAAATGTATGAAATAGGATGTTTCAAAAATGTTACTTTTACAACTGTTCATGAAAAAGCAATTCGTGGAAATGTAGCTAATATTATTTGGAATATGTTAAATACTAATACTTGGAAAATGGTATATAGAAATGATACCTCTGGTTTTGCATATATAGATTCAAATCAAACTTTGTTTAGCCAAAAAATTATTGACCATGAATCTGTTTTGAATGCTGAGATTCAAGGTTATTCAGAAGGGAATGGAAATTTATATATTAAAATTAGTGGAAGATATTATAAATTGTTTGACCAAAAGGCAAGCTATGATTTTTCT
The DNA here is from genome assembly GCA_947164995.1 of uncultured Clostridia bacterium. Lineage (GTDB taxonomy): Bacteria > Bacillota > Clostridia > TANB77 > UBA1234 > RGIG6105. Next base: position 39,163 of record CAMUYU010000005.1, on the reverse strand, counting down.
ACAATAGGTGGAAGGTCAGATGTATTATTTAAAAGGGTAGAATATCCAGGACAAATTGTAAGATTGGAAGCAATAGGAGTTTCTACAGATATTGGTGCTGAATTAGTAGAAGGTACATATAAACAACTTAAAGAAGAAGGATTTGATTTAAGTAATAAGACAAAAGTAAGTAAAGATGCAGACTATGCATATGTATATCATTATGATGATGAATCTCTTGTAGATAGAACAGTAGGTATTAAATGGGATACAATTTATTACGTAGATGATGTTAAAGTTACAGATACTAGACCAAAAACAACAAGTAATGATGAAAAGGATACTTCACACAGTAGTGTATCAAATGTTTTCGAAGACGATATCATAAACTATAGATATGAAAAAGAAGATGAGATATTTACTAGAGAAATAGATATTAACAAAGGCGAAGTTAAGATAGCAGATGGAGCCGTTTTGTTTAAGAATAATCAAAGAATTGATTGGAAGGATCTTAAAAAGGGTGACATACTTGTAGAAATTTCAAAGAATGAATATTATTTTGTTTGTACTACTACTACAAAAGAAGTAATTTTGCAAGATTATAATACGGCTAAAGATAATTACAGTATAACAACATCTTCGGGATTTTATAAAACATATGCAAATACAAAATATGTTGGATACTATTCAAAAGATATTCTTAAATTTAATAAACAAACATCAACAGAACTAGATAGATTGATAGATAGAAAAGTTAGATTAACACTTGATGTTGCTGAAAGAGTTGTAAAAATAGAGGCTTTAGAGGATGAAATCGATATTGCAGATGTAAACTTCGGAGTATTTTCAAAGTTTGTTATACCAGTAAAAGATGAAAATTCAGTGGTTAATAATAGAGTCTATATAGTTCAAAACGGAAAAGAAAAAGTTTATCAAACTAGTGTTAAATCACTAAATGCTGAAAAAGGTGATTTGATTAAATATAGTTTTGACACAGATAAAAGAGCAAAGGTAATTAAGACAATCAGTGTTGTAAATTCAAAGACAGATTTAACAGATAAAATTAGAATTGAAAAATTTACAACATCAGAATTGCAAAATATTGCTAGATACTTTGAAGATGAAGGCCTAAAGATTACAAGAATCAAATATCACTATGCATTCGGAAAATATGATAATCCAAATGATGTTGAAATTGGTGTAATTTCTCTAAATGAATATTTAGGTGTTGATGATGAGTATACAGAGTCATATGGCATAATGGATGATAATGATGTTTTGCAAGCAGTATACTTTATAGATAGATTGGAAAAATCTACAACTTATTATGGCGTTGTAACAAAGATTTATAAGGATGAAAAAACGGGTAATCATGTTAAGGTTAAAGTTGTTGGAGTAAAGGAAGAACAGGATTACAAGTTTAATGATGTCGTACAATTTAAAGTTGGAGATTTCATTAAGTATAAATCTGAAAAAGGTGAGTCTTTAGAATTTATAGAAAAATATAGTTTAGATATTTTAGGTTATTATAAAGATTTAAAGATAACCAAAAAGAATATGGATGAAAAAGGCAAGGTAGTTATAGACTACGAAGTTGAAGAAGATGGAATATTAGACATTAATAATTGGACTTTAGAAGTTAACGATAATAAATATAATTTAAATGCTTATGATATTTTCTTATTAACTCTAGTTAAAGATGGCTCAGAATACTCTATTTCAAAAGTTGAAGTTGTTACTCCTGCAAAGGTTCCACTAGAAGTAGACGATATGATGGCAATAGACGAAATTGATGGTGCTATCGTTGTTTACAGGGGGTATTCGTTATAATTCAAAAAATATGGATTTCTAATTTACATATTGCTTAAATAATTATATAATTTTGTAAAGATTTTGTAAGAAATGGAAAGTAAAAGAAGTTGAAATACAAGAATTATTATAAGATTTTGAATTTAAGTGGGCACAGAGCCAGTGAAGAAGAAATTAAAAATTCATATCGTAAACTTACAAAGAAGTACCATCCGGACGTAAATCCGGGTAATGAAGAAAAGTATTTAGACATCACAGAAGCATATGAAACACTTAGTAATACTCGATTAAGAAAGAGATACAATATTAGGTATTATCTGCATTTTCTTCAAAATGGCATTAGACTTACTTATTCAAAAGACACAATTGAAAGATTTAAAAAGTCAGAATTTGTAAGAATATTTATAGGAGAATTTGTTGAGGATGAAAATGCAGGTAAAAAAGAGAAAGCTTACACTGCTAACCCAGATGAAGTACTATTAGATCTTACTTTAGAAGAAGCTTTTCAAGGTGCAATTAAGCAAGTAGATATAAATCTCCCAGGAGAGGATGCTAGAAGCATCAAAGTTAGAGTGCCCAGAGGTGCAACTAAAGAATCTAAGGTTTTGCTTCGTGGAGAAGGAAGAAGAGATATTTTTACAGGCAACAGAGGAGACTTAACAATAGTAATCAATACATTACCTAACTCAAAATATACCTTAGAAGGCAATAATCTTACTAAAGAGCTTAAAATAGCTCCAACGGAGGCAGTTTTAGGTGCTGAAAGATCTATCACATCAATAGATGGTGTATACAAACTAAAAATCCCAGAAGGTGTTCAAAATGGCGACGTTTTAGCCATTAAAGAAGCGGGATTTATCAATAAAAGCGGTAAAAGAGGGGACTTTTTGGTCTCAATAAAAATAGACATACCGAAAGAACTTACAAAAGAAGAGAAAGAACTCTATGCAAAATTAAGAAATTTACATTCATCCCAGTAGTTTTAAACTAATGAATTTGGTTGACGTTAACATAAATTTATGTTATAATATATTTTGTCAAATAGAGATTGGTTTGCAAAAGAAAAGGAGTAGAAAAGTTATGGATATGTTTGACACAAGTAAAGTTTTTTCAGTTCTCGATGCACAGGGAATGAACACATTAGCATTTCAAATTAATAAAACTGTTGAAGATGGTGAAACAGTTAGTTCAATTGAGATGCTAAAATCATTTATGGAAGTTGCTAATAATGGTTATAGAAAGACATTCTTCTTTAATCCAGAACCAGACACACAGGATAAAAAAGAAGTTGTATTCTTAACGTTAAAACCAGGAGAAGCACTTTTAAATGCGGGAGAATTTAAAGGCGGCGTGCTTCGTGTTGGTGTAAAACCAGGAAGCATAAAGTATTCTTCTATTAAGCTTACAGGTGATGAAAGCGAATATAAAGAAGTAAAATACAGTCCAAACTTTAGAAGACCAATTACTATTATTGACCCTTATCTAGGTCAAGAGGTTAAACCAATAGTATATTTTGATACAGAAACCAATATGATTAAAGCTAAAATTAAACTTTTACCACATAAGTCTTATATAGCTTTAGAGGTTGAAGATTAAGTAATAGAAAGGATGATTGTTATGGCAGAAGTAAAAGGAGCTCCATTAAAAGTTGATGAAAAAGGTAGAATGGAGGAACTAGAGGAAAAAGAGGTTGTTGCTAAAGTAAGCACAGATTCAAAATATGTTGAAATTAAACCAGGTGAAGCAGTTGCAGGATTAGATAATCCACCACCTTATCCAATAGACAAAGACGGAAACAAAGTTAAAGAAGAAGAAAAAGACGAAAGATAATCATTACAATTTCTACAAAGGAGGAAACCATTTATGAAAGAATGGTTTGAGTCACGTAAATTATTAATGATATTTTTAGGGATAGTATATATTATACTAGCCCTTTTTGTCGTGTCAGCATATGTTAGAAATGTAATGGATTATAGAAAAGGTCTATACATAGATAATAGTGAAGAAGATATTATTTCTCAATATATGGAGAGGGCAAACAATGATGAGGCAGAAGCAAAAAAATTAGCAATACGTGAATTAAAAGTTGATAACAATTCTTTACCTCAAGATAAAAGAGGAATGCTTTCAGCAATAACTGAAATGTCACAAGATAATTTATCAGACTTTTTAGGAAATTTTGGTTCAATATTTGTTTACTTTGGTGAATATATTTCAGCAATGAAACCATTTTCAATAGTATATTTTATTGGATTTTTTGTTATTTTACTTGTTATCAAAACTGGTAAAGAATACGAAGGTGTTGAACATGGTAGTGCAGACTGGGCAACTTCGGGAGAAGTGTATTCAGTTTTAAGTAAAACTACAGGTTTTATTTTAGCAAAAGACCACTTTATGCCAATGATTCCTTCACCACCATCAGGAAAAAATGGAAATATATTAGTAATTGGTGGTTCTGGTTCAGGAAAGTCTGCATCTTTTGCTATACCAAATGCAATGCAAATGTTAGGTTCATATGTATTTACTGATCCAAAGGGAGAAATCTACGATAGAACAGCAGGACTATTTAAGAAACATGGATACAAAACATACGTTATCAACTTAGCAGATCCAAAATATTCAGATGGCTACAATCCATTGGCACACATTAGAAATACAATGGATGTAGATATCATTACAAAGATTATTTCAGAAAAAGATAATACAGGAAGTCATAAAGGTGGAGACCCATTCTGGGATCAAACATCAGAAGCACTTTTGAAAGCTTGTATTTACTATATATTGTTTAACAGACCAAAAGAAGAACATAGCTTGGCGTCTTGTGCAGCATTAGTTAGATATGGTGCTGAAAACGAAGGCGAAGACTTGATGGAAATATTTAAGGCACTAGACTTTGATAATCCAGCAAGAAGACAGTTTGATACTATTAGATTAGGTTCAGAAAAAACTTTTGCAAATATCTTAGTTTCACTTGCAGCAAAACTTTCTGCATTTGATTCAAAAGATATTGCAGAACTTACAGCATGTAATTCTCTTGAATTTGAAGATTTAGCAAAAGAAAAATCAGTAGTATTCTTTATTACACCAGAAAGCCATGGAACATATGACTTCTTAATGAATATTTTCTTCTCACAAATGTTCCAAAGATTATATGAATTTGGCGACCAAAATGGTGGTGCACTTCCGGTGCCAATGTTTTTAATACTAGATGAGTTTGCAAATATTGGTAGAATTCCTAATTTTGAAAGAATTCTTTCAACATGTCGTTCTAAGAAATTACATATTAGTATTATTCTACAATCATTAGACCAAATAGAAGAAATATATGATGAAAAGATGGCACAAATTATGATGGCCAACTGTTCTACACAATTATTCTTAGGAAGTAATGCTCAAAAAACTTTGGAAACATTTTCAAAATTACTTGGTGAAAAAACTATCAAACATGATAGCAATTCATTAAGTACAGATAAAGATAACTCAACTTCTGGTCATAGTTATTCAGAGCAAATAATGGCAAGAGCATTAATGACACCAGATGAACTTAGAAGATTAGATACTGACGATTGCTTGATTTTTGTACAAGCATTAAAACCAATTAGAGCTAGAAAGTATTGGTATTATGATAAAAAAGTTCGTGGAGTTGGAGGCCCACACCCATTATATAAAGAAGCGATGGAAAATGAAATATCACACTTGTCTTTAGAAAATCAAAAACGAGGTGACTTCAAGTTTTCAAAACCTGCTGAGTGGAATACAAAACCAAGCAACTCAAGCTTTGATGTGTGGGGTGCCAAACCAGCTAGCAAACAAACTAATGTACCTAAATCTTTTGATGACGATGATTTATTAGATGATGAATTGTCAGACGAAAGCACAGAAAACACAAGCAGTAAAAAGGTAATAAAAAATAGTAATAATGACAATTTAGATTATGATTTACAAGCAGCTCTAGAAAAGAGATTTGATGAATTATTTGGTGCACCAAAGAAGAAAAATGCATCTACTTATTCGGATTAATAATTAAAAGATGGCTATTTAGCCATCTTTTTTATTATGTTGTTTAATATTTTCAAGTATAATATAATATTATAAATACTATCAGAAAGGGAAAAATATGAAATTTATACATATTGCAGATATGCATCTAGATATGCCATTTGTTTCTTTAAAAGGAAATAAAGACCTAATAAAGAAAAAGAAAATGGAACAAAAGTATGCATTAAAAAAAGTGTTTGATTATATAAAACAAAACAAAATAGAAATATTGTTTATTGCAGGAGACATATTTGAACAAAAATTTGTTTCTGATGATACTATACAATATTTGTTATCTTGTTTTAATGAAGTGCCAGATACAAGAATATATATTACTCCAGGAAATCACGATCCACTAATTAAGAACTCGCCATATAATATTTATGAGTGGCCAGATAATGTGTTTATATTTGGTGGAGAAGTAGGCAAGGATTCTATAGGTAATGTTGATATTTATGGTCTTGGATTTACAGATTACTATATGGAATCAGACCAAGTAGAAAAAATAGAAGTAGATAAAGAAAGAGTAAATATCTTAATTACTCATGGTACATTAAATGGATCGGGGAAAAAATACCACGATATTAAGGAAAAGTGGTTAGATAAATTCGACTATGTAGCCCTACGGACATATACATGAGCCCAAAATTGATGCAACTAATATTGTATATTCTGGTGCATTAACTTCGTGTGGATTTGATGAACCAGGTTCACATGGAATGGTAGAAGGGACGATTACTGTATCAGAAAATGAAAAACTAAAAGAATTAAGTCAAAATAGGTTAAAGAGTGGATTTGTTACATATAAATTCATTAAACTTGGCGAAATAGAATTTGAAAGAAAAGTTATAGATATTTCAAATATTAATTCTATTCAAGAATTAATAGATAAGTTAGATTTAAATGAAAAGAATATTTATAAAGTTGAACTAAGAGGCACAAGAAATATAGATGTGTCAGAATTCGAAGAACAAATTAAAGTCGTGAATAAAAACGTTTATGAAGTGATAGATGAGACACATGTAGTGTATAATCTTGATGAACTATCGAAGGAAGAAACGCTAAAAGGAATTTTTGCCAAGAAGATTTTAAATGCAATAGAAGAAGATAAAGAAAACGAAGATAAGTACTATAAAGCACTAGAGTTTGTATATAAAGTAATGAAAGGATAAACATATGCAAATTAAAAATATTCAAATCAGTGGATTTGGAAAATTGAAAAATGTAAATATAGATTTTAGCAATGGTATTAATCTTATAAAAGGAAAGAATGAAGCTGGTAAGTCAACACTTGCAGATTTTATAAGAGTGGTACTATATGGAATAAGCAAAAACAAAAATGGTAAAGTATATTCTGATTATGAAAAATATTTACCTTGGGGAAATGGAGATTTTTCTGGAAAGATAGAATATGAATTAGATGGTAAAACTTATAGCTTGCGTAGGGATTTTTCAAAAAACAAAGTTACTATATATGATGAATTTAATAATGATATCACAGATGAGTTTTCTAAATCAAAATCTAAGGGAAGCAATATAGGTTTTGACCAATTAGGCATTGATGAAGAAACATTTGTAAATAGTACTTTAGTAAGGCAAAATCAAATATCAGTAGATAGTCTTTCACAAAATACGATAATACAAAAGCTTGGAAATGCAATTCAAACTGGGGATGAAAGTTTGTCTTATGATGAAATTCAAAAGAAACTTGACAAAATACTTCGTGAAGAAATTGGAACAGAAAGAACAACAACAAAGCCAAAATTTCTCTTAAAAAAAGATATATATGATTTAGAAATCAAAAAAGATAGATTGGAATTAAAGAGAAAAAGAAACGAAACTATTAGGGAAGAGCAAGAAAGAATCATTAATGAAAAAGTTGAACTAGATAAAGAACTTAAAGATTCAAAGTTAATTGATGAGATAAATGAAAAGTATGATAAAGAAATTCAAGATGAAAAAAGATTGTTTGATATAGAACAAGAGAAGAAAAATGAAGAAAAAGAAAAAAAGGAAAGAAGAAGATGGATTAATAAAACTATTGATATAGTTCTAATATCTGTAATGTTTATAAGCTTAATAGTAACGCTTATTATAAAAAATCATTTAATTCTTGCTTTAATAACACTTCCAATTGCAGTAGCTGCACTCTTGTTAGATTACAAATATAGTTTTAAAGAAGAAATAGAAGCGGACACAGATAACTTTGATTTAATAACTGAAGATATAAAAAAGAAAAAGAAGAAGGAGTTAACTGCCAAAGAAAAATTGGGAGTTTCAAAATCTATTACGGATATGCGCACTTTGGATTTAAAAAAGCATATTATTGAATTAGAAGAAAATATTAAATCAAAAGAATTAGAATATCATAAATATGAGATTGAAAAAGATTCGCTAAAAGAAAACTTAGGTGAACTAAATGAAACAATTGAGGATTTGGCATATAAGAAAGAAGAATATAATAAGCTTTTAGAAAAAGAAGAAGTAATGCAAATAGGTATTGATAAATTAAAAGATGCATACGATGAAATTAAAAAAGCTATTATTCCAAGGTTAGAAGAAGATATTAAATATAATATCTCTAAGACAACTGGAGGAAAGTACAAAGATATAAAGTACAATGATAACACTGGTATCCTTTGTCAAAATGAATTTGGTGACCTCATCACCAGAGATAAGCTAAGGGGTGGAACAACAGATCAAATATATTTAGGCTTTAGAATGGCTGTAGCAGACAAATACGAGCATCTGCCACTTATATTTGATGATACATTTGTATTCTTTGATGAAGATAGATTAGAAAACATTTTAAAAACAATTTCTGAGATGTCAGAAGATAAGCAGATTATTATACTAACATGTTCTGATAGAGAAGAAGAAGAGCTAAAAAAGTTAAAAGCAAAATTTACACAAATTGATATATAAAATTCAATTTTTATATAGGGAAATAAGCGGTAGAGGCAAATACCTCTCTATATGTAATTAACAAGAAAATTAATTGTAACACAAACTTAAAAAATATAAGAAAAAACTTAGTCGTTAGGAAGTAAAATGTGCTTCCCTAACGACTTTTTTTGTAACTTTTGTCACAAAGTGGCCATTTATAGCTATTTGCAAGATTTTTGCACTCGACAAATTTTTATTAATTATTATAATAAAACAAAGTAATAACTTTAAATGAACTTGTTCGAATAGGAGGCATTTTGATGGACAAAAAACAAATAATTGCAATTGTTGTTGCAGTACTTGTTATCTTGCTAATAATTGTGCTTGCAATAATTTTTGCTGTGCCAAAAAAATCAAATATCATAGAACCGGCACCTGTTGAAGCACCGGTGGAGAAAGTATTATCAAAACCAGAAGATGAAAAGTTTGGTACGGTTAATGAAGAAGGAGATTTTAACTTAAAAGTGCCTCAAGTTCAAGTGCTACAAAATAGCACACAAAAATATAACGAGGTGTTGATAGGTTCAAGTTTTGAAGATGCCAAAGAAAAACTTGGTGAACCTCTTCAAAAAGATGAATACAAGGTATTAACCTACTACATCTGGAACTTAGACGAATCAGGAAATATAAAGCTAAAAGTTTCAGTGAAGAATGAGGAAAACAAAGTCTCAGAAAAGACGTTGCTATTGTTTTCAAATGCTGAAGAAGGATATCAAATTTCAAAAGAGCTTGGTACAGAAATTCAGGATTTACAAACAGAGATGGAAAAAGTTAACGAAGGTATGACGCTTGAAGAAGTAGTTCAAGTTTTAGGAGATAAATACATTGAGGAATCGTGCAATGAAGAGAATTACAAGATTTATGTTTGGTATGACGTTAATGAAAACAGTGTAGAATTATCATTCAACGAAGAAGATGTTTTGATACAAAAGACAATCGCTTCTTACAAAGGTTAATCAATTTGACAGAAATGGAGCTTAAGTATGAAAAAGAATAGTATTTCAAAAATTCTAATCTTAATTTTGATATTGATGATGCAGACTACACAGATAGCATATGGTGTGGTGCAATACTGTACAGATCACATCTGTGCTGGAAATGGACAATCTGCATATGCACAAGGTCATAATAACCGACATGAAGTTGATTACTCTTGTACAGACCCAACACACACATTTACAACACAAATGTATTGTTGGACTTGTGCTGAAACAAGATATGCGCCAAATGAAAATGGTTGGCACGATTATATATGCTTAACGTGTGGAAAGAGAAAGAATACAGGTGGACAACACAATACTTTGAATGCATGTCCTGAATGCGGTCAACCACATTTATCATGCTCAGTTTGTGGACATACAATAATTCATAAATGTGCACCAGACACTACTTTGACAGATGCTATACCACCAATATTAAAAGATAGCACCGTTGTTTATGATGGGAATGCTCATACAGTTTTAATGACTGGAGGTAGTGGCGGAACAATTTATTATAGTGCTACCAATAATGGAACTGACTGGACAACAACAATTCCTTCTAGAATAGATGTTGGAACAACAACAGTTTATGCATTTGTTAGAGGAGATGATACACACAATGATTCTTCTGTTGTTAGCGCAACGATTACGATAACAAAACAAGATATAACACCAACTGTTACAAATAATGGATACATATATGGAGAAACTGTAAGTACACCTAGTGTAGCAGGAAATACAGGCTCAGGAACAGTTACATATTATTACAGAAAAGCAGGAACAACTAATTGGCTTAATTGGACAAACGTAACTTCTGCAACATATTTAGCACCAGGTGAATATCAAATGTATGCTAATGTTGCAGCAACAGCAAATTACAATGGCGCAGATACAGGAATAATTACTTTTATGGTTTCAAAGCCATCACCAACTCCTGTGATTTCAATGACAGGTTATTCATATGGTGGAACAAAAACAAATCCATCTCTTACATCAGGAAATCCTGAAAATGGAACTGTAACATACTATTACAACACTACAAATTCAAACATAAATGGTATGAGATGGTCAGATGTTTCTAGTTCTACTTCGTTAAATGTAGGAACATATTACATGTATGCTATTGTTGGAGCAACTGCAAATTATAATAGTGCAACATCAGCTACAGTTGCATTTACTATTTCAAAAGGAGAAAGAACTGGTGCAAATCAACCAGTATTAGATATTTCAGATTATACATATGAATCTGCACCTATGGTACCAGCTATAGAAAACAACTTGGAAAATGGTACAGTTTCTTATTGGTACACAACAACTCAAGTTACAACTGGAGGAACGCAATGGAATAATATAACACCAACTACACTTAACGCAGGTGATTATTATTTATATGCAAGAGTTGGAGAAACAGCAAATTATCAGGCAGGCACATCTGAATCTAAAAAATTTACAGTTAAAAAGCATGATTCTGTATTACCAACAATTACCGATTACATTGGTGATTATGATGGTGAAGCTCATACAATTACTGTTGCTAATAATGCTCATGGTGGAATAGTAAAATTTAGTTCTGATGGAACAACTTGGACAGACACTCCACCAACATATACAGAACCAACAGATACTTCTATTCTTATTCATGTTGTGGGAGATGCAAATCACTTTGATTCAGATGATATTAATGGAAGAGTTAAAATAAATAAAAAAGCATTAAATACTCCAGACTTATCAATTACAGTTACTCCAGAAACTACAAGTTATACAGGTGCTGCAATTACCCCAACTGTAGTTGTTAAACATGGTGAAACAACTCTAGTTAGTGGAACAGATTATACACTTACATATTCTAATAATGTCCATGCCGGAACGGCGACTGTCACAATAACAGGTGCTGGTGGATATGATGGAATAGTTAATAGACAATTTACAATCACTCCAGTAACACTTACTGTAACAGGACCAAACGTTACAATGGCATATGGAGATGAAATACCAGAAATTGAATTTTCTTTCTCGGGGCAAAAAGGTGACGATGAACCAAAATTAAGAGGTGTATATCAAACTTTGGCATCTAGTGAAGCTCCACTTGGTGTTTATGACATAGATAGAGGAACATTAGAATTAGATCCAGTATATATTGTGCCAGGAGATTACATTATTAATTATGTTAAAGGAACAATTACTATTACACCTATGAGTATTGCATCGAGTCAAATGGTTTGTGATATTTCTCCTTTGGAATATACGTATGATGGAACAGAAAAGAAACCAAATGTTAGATTATATAGAGCGGTTAGTAGTGATAGACCATTAGTTGAAGGTACAGACTATACAGTAGTTTATTCAAATAATAAAAATGCAGGAACTGCATCTATAGTAATTACAGCTTCTGGTTCATGGACAGGAACTCTTAATAAAACATTTGAAATCAAGAAGAGAGTATTAACAATTATTCCAGATAATGTTTCTAAATTATATGGACAACCAGACCCTGCTTTAACATATACATATGTAAATAATGTTGATGGAGAAATTCCAGGATTTACAGGAGCATTGTCAAGACAAGCAGGAGAAGGTATTGGAACTTATAGTATTTTACAAAACACATTACAACCAACAAATAGTGATACATTTAATATAGATAACTATACGGTTGAATTTGCAGAGGGACAAATATTCTCAATAAGAAGTGCTACTATAAATGGACTTTCTGCTACACTTTCACAAAATGAATTTTATTATGATGGCAATGCACATACACCAGAAGTTACAGTTACTAATTCTGCAACAGGTAATGCTTTAGTAAGAGGATTAGATTATAGTTTGTCGTATTCAAATAATATAAACGTGGGAACTGCAATTGCAAAAGTTACAGGTATTAATAATTACACAGGTGTAATAGAATTACCATTTACTATATTACAACCTTCTATAACAGGAAGCGTAAGCATAGTAGCTAATTCAGACACACCTTGTTCACAAGATATTCTTTCTGCTGAGGTGACTGTAACGCCTACAGAAAATGTTGTACTTTCTTATCAATGGTATACAAATACTACAGATACAACAGATGGTGGAACAGCAATTACTGGTGCTACTATGAACAGACTAGTACTAACAGAAGATATGATTAATAAGTATATCTATGTTGTGGTAGAAGCAAGAAGGCAAAATTATATTTCAGCAACATTTAAGGATTCATTAGGAGTAAAAGTTAAGGAAAGACAGGCTCCTTCGGCTCCTGCTATTACTGCAAAACTAAACAATAGTACGGGTGCAGATTATGTAAGTGGTTCATGGACTAACCAAAATGTTTGGATTGGTTTAAGAAGCGAAGATAATTTTGGAATTCTAAGGTATGAATTTTCTTCAACAAGTCAAAGTGAAGGATTTGTTACAATAGGTTCGGTAACTAATAACCAAGCAAGTCTTTTAATGAATACTGACACTAATAAAGTAACTTATTATTTTAGATGTATTGATATCTACAACAACGTAAGTGAAGTTTCAAGCATAGTTGTTGCAATAGATAAAGTTACACCAATTATTCAAAATATTAGTAAAGATGTTACATCATGGACAAATAACAAGGTAACAGTAACAGGTCATATTACTGATAATATGTCTGGAGTTGCAGGATATTACTTTGGAAGTACTAATACTGGTGTGTTTAATCCAGTTGGTCCAGAATTAGATATGAATGTATCAAAAGATTATTCTCAAAATGTAAATGATTATTATTTAGTTATCGTTGACCAAGCAGGAAATACGGCATCAGCAAACTTTACAATTGATAATATAGATAAAACACAACCAAGTCTTAGAATTTCTGAAACAAAAACACCTTCAGATGTCACTTGGGATATTACAGTAGCTGATAATCAATCGGGGATAGATAAAGTTACACTAAATGGTAAAAATATTGAAATTAATCCTCAAGGCCAAGATTATGTCGGATCAGTTACAATTAATGAAGGCGGGGATTATAATCTTGTAGTTACGGACATGGCTGGAAATAGAACTACATTTGATAAAACATTCTATTCAATTATATATAGTACAAATGGAGTAAGTGGAAATATACCAAGACAAATAAAAGAAGCTGGCGAAGATTTAACAATTAGAGCTTGCAATATAATTAATTCTGAATATGAGTTTGTTAAATGGAATACAGAAGAAGATGGAAGTGGAAGAGATTATATTCCAGGAGTTATTTATTCAGCAGATGAATCAATAATATTATATGCACAATGGAGTTCAATTTCTTATAATCTTTTTGTAGTTGAACTAGATGATTATTCACTAGAATTTTCAGGTACAGAAATTACACCATCTGAGAAAGTTTATAATAACTATGGACAGCTACTTCAAAGAGGAGAAGATTACGAAGTATCGTATGAAAACAATATAAATGTTGGTGAAGCAAATGTAATTATTACCGGATTAAATAAGTATGACGGGGAAACATTAAGAACATCATTCTTAATATATGGACAAAGCATTGAAGGTATGAATATTACTATAGAGCCAGAGGTGTTTGTATATGATGGGTATGCAAAAGAACCAAAAGTAACTATTAAGTATGGAAACGATACTTTAGTTCAAGGTAGAGATTATGATTTAAGGTATGAAGATAATATAAATGCAGGAACTGCAAAAGCAATTATTACAGCAAGAGGTAGTTATTATGGTGTGGCAGAGGTATCATTCACAATTACTAAAGCTGATAGAAACCTATATACTTACAATATTGGAATGATAAAAGGTGAAAGATTAGAAGTTAAATATTCATATCAAAGGGAAAGAGTGAATGATACTTTAGTTTCTAATGATGAAGAAATTGTTACTATAGAAAGAACAGCAACAAAGTATTATATTAATGCAATAAAAGAAGGTTCAACAACCATTACATATACAGTTCCAGAAGATGACAATTATAATGCTGCAGAAAGAACAATGCAAGTAACAGTATATAAGGATAAAGAATCTGCAAGACCTATTTATGGCAAAGTAATAATTGACAAAGGTGCAGAAGAAACAGTTACACCTAGAACTCTATTAGATTTATATGTAAGTTGTGCGGATTATATGTATATAAGTACAGAAAATACACAACCTAATGCAGATAGTGATGGTTGGTATGATTTCAGTAGTCAAATGCCAATAGTATTTGATGAAACTGAAGGTACAAAAACAATATATGTTTGGTTTAAAGATGATAATGGGAATGTTTCAGATGTTGCTACAGATAGCATAGTATTAAATTATAGTTACGAGTACCCAGCTCATGATCAAATAATGCTAGATAAAACAGAAGTAAACAAAGCACAACCTGAAGTTGAATTTACAGACTTGTTGCCAGAAGGAATTACCATAGACATAGTATTTAAACAAAAAGATGTTATGGTAAATGATACAAGAAGTGGTGTGGATCCAACTACAATCAAATATGGATACAAAGAGAAAAATAGTACTGGAGATTATATTTGGAGTGAAGACAATTCGTTTACAGGATTAAGCTTTGGTGAAAGTTATGTAATAGTCACTCAATCAAGAGATAGAGCAGGAAATGGACCTACAATTTCAGATGAATTTGAATTTGTAACTCCAACAAAATTTACAACTACACTTACTCTTTCAGACACTAATGCACCATGTGATGGATTGGTACATGAAATAGATGAAGTAGATGTAGAAATAATTGGAGGACATCAACCTACAGGTACAATTACATATACATATTATATAGATAGAAATTGTACAATCAAAACAACTCCAGAAAGAGATGGCTCTCAGTCTGTTGGTAGTGCCCCAAGTAGAGGTGCAACATACTATGTAAAAGCAGAATTAACTAATGATCCTGTATATCATGATGCTATATCAAATGTTGGAAAACTTCACATTGGTTGGTATATTGATAGAGGAAGCGATTGGACTCAAAATGTATTTGCTTATGTTGAGGAACTTGCTTCAACACCTGGAAAGTATGAACTAACAGTAGTTGGAGAAGGATACATGAAAGATATGAGTGCATTAATTGCAAAAGATCCTGATCCAAAACTATCATACTGGGCAGAATATGTTGATGATATCCAAGTGTTAACATTAGGTGATGAAGAAAGCAATATACTAAATATTGGTGCAGAAGTATTTTCTGGATTGACAGGAATAAGTGAGATAATTCTTCCAGAAACAATAGTTGAAATTGGAGATAGAGCATTTGCTGGAGATAATGGCGTAACAAATAATATCTTAATTCCTGGTACAGTAGAAAAGATTGGAACTAACCCATTCGTAGATGTAAAAACAAGAGAATTTGAGGTATTATATGGTAATCAAAAATATGATACTGTTGATGGAGTTTTAGTAACAAAAGACCATGTTGATTTAATTGCTTATCCTGGTGGAAGAACACAAACAACATACACAATCCCAGATGAGGTATTAATCATCAAGACAAGTGCATTTGAAGATGCAGATATATTAGAAAATGTAATAATTCATGATAAAGTAAAACAAATCGGAGCAAAAGCATTCTATAACTGCGATAATCTTCGTCAAATTGAAATCTTTGATTTGAAAGATGACGATATAAAAGATTTGTACAATATCGGTGATGATTCATTTATGAATATTGCTGAAGAATCAGAAATATATACATATTCTAAATCAATTGCTGATATGTTAATTGCAGATAGAGACTATAACCAAGAGAAAACAAAAGTATATTGGCCACCAGTTATTACACTTCAACCAATAGATATGTTTGGTGGCATAGGTCAAACAGTTAAGTTTATTGTTGAAGCTGAAAGTGGATATATTGATGAATTGCATTTTGAGTGGTACAAGCAAACAGGTGCACAAATAAAACCTGGTGAAGATAGTTTAGTCGTTGGAGGAACAACCAATAGTCCGACACCAACTACTAGTGAATATACAACTCCTTCAATTACTATGGCAAATAATGGAGATAAGTACTACTGCGTTGCTTGGAATATGCCATACTATCGTACAAGAGGATATGCACATTCTACTGCAGGAACAGTACAAGTATTGTCTAATGCAAATTATAGAGTTGAAAGACAAATAGAGAGCATACATTCAACAAATAACTATTATTTTGAAACACTAGAAGAAGCATTCACGTTCTCTGAAAGTGGAGATAACATTAGAGTAATTAAAAATGTAACTAATGAAGGAAATGCAACTTTAAGTGGTAACAAGAAAGTTACATTTACAAATGATAGTAAGACAGTTACAATGGCAGGAACGCTTGTAATTGAAAGTGGAGCAACCCTTGAAATGAATGGCGCAGGCTCATTTGAAAAGGCATCTACAAATTACATTTTAAATAATAGTGGTAATTTAATAATGAATAATACTGCATTAACATTTAGAAATACTGCAGGACCAGGTATGAACTTATTAGAGGGCTCAGAATTAACTATTAATGCTGGTACAATTAATACAACTGGAACTGCTATATCTGCAAATAGTGCGACTATTACAATGACTTCTACAAGCTCAAGAGTTGTTGTAAATAGCCCTGGAAATGTTAATGGTATAGAAATTAACAATTATACTAAATTAAATATTGGAAATGGTTCTATAGAAGTTAGATCAACATCAACTTCTGCCGACAAGGTAGTAGCAATATTTAATAATGCTAGAGACGATGTAAATGAAGGTAAGGGAAGAATAACAATTAATCAAGGAACTGTAAAAGCAATAGGAAGCGGAACAGCAACAGGTGATGCAATTGTTAATGCAAATTCTGCAGACCTTGTTATTAATGGTGGTATAATAGATGGTACTAGAAGCGCTATAGAGAACGTAACTTCAAATAACTTTGGAGATGTTCGTATATCGAAAGGTCAAATTCAAGGTGGCTATTATGGTATTATAAATAATGCTCATAATGCAGTTATTATAGTAGGAAACAATGACCAAATAGTATCAACTTCAGAGCCTAGAATTTCAGGAGGAAAGATAGCTTTATTTGATGCATCTAATGGAGATAGATTAGAATTTTATGATGGTGTATTTACTACACAAACAATATTTGAAAGTAGAGGAAATTCTAATATTATTTATGAAACATTAAGTAATACTTCATTAAATATCGACCCAACAATACAAGATATGGTATATATTGAAAGCGGTAGAAATGAAATAAAAACAGAAGAAGAATATAGTATCTATGCTAGTGTTGAAAGTGGAAGAAACAATGCTGTATTAAGACAGGGTACAACACCAACACCTTCAAATGTTTCAAATGCTACTGTAGAAGAAGGCGAACAAGCTACTTTCGAAGTATCAATTGTAACTCCTGGACATCCAGATAGTTATGAATATGAGTGGCAAGTAAGCATAGATGGAGGAGTAAACTGGAATAGAATTACATCAGGAAGCGGTATGAATACTAACAAATATACTACTTCACCAGCATCTATGGGTATGAATGGTAACTTATATAGATGTAAGATAACTAATAGAACAGGTATAGTTTATACAAATTCAGCATTACTAACAGTATTAGATGAAACATTATATAAAGATAAGCGACCATTTGTAAGCGTAATTTACAGAGATGGACACAAATTTGTAAATTATGATGATCCAAGTGATACATCTTCAGATAAGTATGTAAACATGCAAATAATTATTAAGTCATTTGCACCTCTTGAATCAGCTAAGTTTTCTTATGCTACAGAAAGAGATAGAGAGTTATTAGGAATTGGTACATTATACAGAGATGCTTCACCAGAAGAGTCATTTGAAATTAAGGAACAAGCAATGATTCAGGTAAGAAGAACAGAAGATATAGTTGAGTATACATACACTTGGGATTTACAAGCATTTAAGAATGGAATAGTCACAATTAATGCAGTAGATACACAAAAGAGGGAACGTACAGATTCTCAAACTATAGATGCATTATTTGATTTGAAAGTTGACTATGAAAAGTCATCATTAAGTGATACAAATAATAAATTAACTGTTACATTCTATTCAAATAAACCTGTACATCCATATGCTTCATCTACAGAAGAAGGTTCAACTGAAGACTTCAGACTACTTAAGAGCACTAATGGTTCAACATATTCATATAAGTTCTTATTAACACCTACTCAAAGAATGCCAGCTACAAGATACTACTTCGAAGACGAGTATAATAATAGAACATATATAGAAGTTGAGGAAATGATAAGAATAGCATATAGAGATGTTAGATTTACAGGTGATACATCTGATGGTACAAAGATAAATGATATGTCTATCGTAGAAGCATATAACGTTGCTCAAAAACTTGAAGCAGAGACAGAAATTAATGGAGAATCGGCTGCACAATCTAGGTATGGATTAAGTCAAGTTCAAGCAGATATGTTTATGGCAAGAGCAAGAGACGTAGGCGCAGCAGAAATGTTATCTAGAGCAACAAGTGCAATGTCTTATGATGGTTATTACGTAAGAGAAATAGACGCAGTTCAACCAGTTAATGATGTATATAACTATAAGTCAAATACAAGAAACAATTACACTGCGGCTGTTGTTGGCGGTACAAATTCATTAAGTAAAGAAAGCTCTAACTATGTTGATAAGATTACAAATTCTAACTTATATATGGGTGCAGATATTTCAACATTTAGGTTAGATTCAACACAACCATATATGTATGAAGATTTATCAGGAAGAGCAGTAAATATTAACAATGATATTAAGGATGCTTCATTTAGAGCAGTAATTGTTAATAATTAGCAATAAGGAGGAAATTCAATGAATACAATAAAAAAATTTAATAATAATGAAGGTGTTTCATTAATTGCATTAATTATTACGATTATTATCATTGTAATTTTAGCTGCAATAGCTATTATGAATTTTACCGAAACCAATGTTAAAGCATCAACTGCCAAGATTTTAAATGAATTTATTGAAGTTGAAAATGCGGTAGGCGTATTAGGTAAGATGCATAATATGGATGCTAATGTTCATAGATATATTGGAATTGCTTTAACTGATGTTGGTGCACTAATTGTTAATAATAAATCATATGGAGATGGCTACTATTTATTAAAAACTGATGATTTGGAAAAGCTAGGTATTAATAGTACATCTAGAGATTATATTGTTAATTACAATACAGGAGAAGTGCTTGTTACAGAACCATATATAATAAATCATAAAGAAGTATATACAAAAGCCGAATTAATTACTGAAGAAACAGATAGTTCAGTATCTGGAATTGCTGAATATGATGAAGCTAAACGTGTTAATAAACCAGTTTTACTTCATGGAATGCTTCCAGTAAAATATGATAATGGTGAATGGGTTGTTTGTAGTGTAAATGATACAGAGTGGTATGATTATGGTGTAATATCAAGTGGACCTGTTAGACAAGCCAATGTTATGGTTATGGATGATATAGAACTATATGATCCACAAAACAATAAAACAATTACTAATGAAATTGTGAGGGCAACTAATATTCAAAATTTAGTTGGTTTTCAAGTAGTAAATCCTGGAAGTACATTTGTATGGATTCCAAGATATTCATATCTAGATGTTGATGGAAATGTACAAATAATGTATAGCCATTTAACACAAGACTACTTAGGAAACGGATATGTAAAATCACCATCATTTTATAATGGTGAGTATAACGGAGCTACACCTGATAATTTTAATGCTGGCTATAAAGCCAACGGAAAAGAATTAACAGGAATATGGATTTCTAAATATCAAGCTTCTTATGGAAATTAGATTTTATAAAAACCATCTTGATATTTAATATAATCATTTAGTTCCATTACTGATAAATCGGCAGAGATGTCCGCCACACACTTTTTGTAAAAAAATGAAAAAATTTGCTCCTCAGAAACTGGAGCATTCTCCTTGATAAATTCGTAATATGCTAGATATTCATCTGGTATATTACGAATTTCTTTTTGTTTATTTAGAAAAGATAATTCTAATTGAACATCTGATTTATATAAAAAATCATATATTTGTGATATATCAACTAATGGTTCAGCACCATTTTGTAAAAGAAAATTGCAACCATGACCTTTAAAATAGTCAAGAGAATATGGAACTGCGAAGACCTTCCTTTTATAATCAAATGCGTGACTAGCAGTATTTAGTGCACCACTTTTTAAAGGTGCTTCGATTACTATAGTGGCAATGGAAATTCCTGCTATAATCCTATTTCGTGCCAGGAAAGTGAAATTTTGTGGTGGAATAGTATTATCATATTCAGAAATAATACATCCCCCGAGAGTCGAGTATTTTTCTAGCAATTTTGTAATTGCCATTATGAATTGCGAGTATTAATCCGCCCTGCTAAAACGGCAATTGTGTTGCCATATTCTAATGCCCCTTCGTGTGCATTTATATCAATGCCATTTGCCATACCACTTATTATAATAATATCTCTTTTTGCCAAATCTCTCGCCCAATCAAGGCTGACACTATTACCAAAACTAGACGATGCTCTAGTTCCAACTATTGCTATAGATGGTTTATTTAATAGTGTTTCATCACCCATAACATAAAGTTTGTTTGGACAGTCTTTTATTTTCTTAAGATTATTTGGGAAACGAGAATCATCTATATTTATTTCTTTAATTACGTATTCATCAAATAGATTCATAATACCTCCTTAATTAATTGAATTAGAAAATGCATCTTTAATATGATTAATTCGAAATGTATTTTTCCCAGAAGGAAGCACTTCTATAATATCAAATCTACAATTTGCATTTTCTAGATTATTAATCATTAAAAAATATTCTGCGACACGAATAATGTGCCTTATTTTATATGAATTCACTGCTTCAGCGGGAGTACCATATTGCCCATCGCTTCTTGTTTTAACTTCAAAAAATACAAGTTCAGGGCCATATTTGGTTTGCTCCAATCCAATAATATCTATTTCGCCTAGTTTACAAGTAAAATTTCTATTAATAATAGAATAACCATGATTTATTAAATGATAAAAAGCAGCGTCTTCACCATTATTTCCAATTTCTTTTTTATAATACATCGTAAATCCTTTCCATATTATTTCCAAAATTTTTTGTCTAGATTTCTATATTGAATTGCTTCTGCAATATGTTTGGACAAGATGTTTTCCTCTTCATCTAAATCTGCAATAGTACGAGCAAGTTTAATAACTTTATCGTGAGCTCTTGCGCTTAAGCCGAATTTTTCAAAGGCATTTTTTAATATTTCAGATGATTTCTTATCTAATTTGCAATATTTTTTTAACAAATCGGAGGTTAGTTCAGAATTTGAATGTATATTATCATTTTTATACCTTTCGTTTTGAATAATTCTTGCTTTATCAACTCTTTGTTTTATAGTTTCAGAATTTTCTGATTCTCTATTACTAGATAAAGTTTCATATTGTATAGGAGAAACTTCGATGTGAATATCAATCCTATCTAATAATGGACCACTTATTCTATTCATGTATTTTGATATTTGATCTTGTGTACAAGAACATTCTTTATCTTTTGAACCATAGTAACCGCATGGACATGGGTTCATAGATGCAATAAGCATAAATTTTGATGGATATGTGATAGTGGATTGCACTCTATTAATTGTAACTTTGCCATCTTCTAAAGGTTCTCGCATAAGTTCTAAAATGTCTCTTCTAAATTCAGGTATTTCATCTAAAAATAATACTCCATAATGAGCTAAAGATATTTCACCAGGTTTTGGAATTCTTCCACCTCCAACTAAAGCAGAATTAGAAATAGTATGATGTGGATTTCTAAATGGTCTAGATTTAATAAGTGGAATATTTTCAGGTAGAATACCTGCAATACTATGTATTTTAGTAATTTCTAAAGATTCTTCAAATGTTAAATCAGGTAGAATTGAAGGTAGTCTTTTTGCCATCATTGTTTTTCCGAGAACCAGGGCTACCTATTAATAAACAATTGTGTCCGCCTGCAGCTGATATTTCTAAAGCTCTTTTAATTTTTTCTTGACCTTTTACTGAAGAAAAATTTAGATGGTTAATATTTGAGTTCGTAAAATAATCTTCAATATTAGTTGTGAATTTTTCAATTAATTTTAAGCCATTAAAATGCTCTATAACGTCTAAAAGATTTTTGGCAGGGTAGATGTCCATTCCTTTTACAACACTTGCTTCAAAACGATTCTCGTAAGGCACAATAGCTTTTTTAATTCCAAGATTGAATGCTTCTATGCACATTGGTAAAACACCATTTATTCTATTTATACTTCCATCTAAAGATAATTCTCCAATAATCAAATAATCAATAAAACTTGTATTATCTAACATTTCTAAATCACAGAGTAAACCAAGTGAAATAGGAAGGTCGAAAAATGAACCTTCTTTTTTTATGTTTGCTGGTGCAAGATTAATTAGAACTTTTCTGCTAGGTAATGAATAACCAATGTTTTTTAATGCTATTTTCACACGTTGTTTTGATTCTTTAATAGAAGCATCTGGAAGTCCCACAACATCCCATGAGGGAATTCCCGAAGAAACATCAACTTGTATATTTATTAAATGTCCTTGAACACCAACCAAAGACATACTTTTTACCTGAGATAGGATAAAAATCACCTCTTTACTATATTTGAAAAATAATATTATTATGTTATAATTATTTAGAATTTTTAATAAAAAAACTGGAGGATAAACTTGAAAAGAATAGTTTTTCTTATATTTTTATTAATTCTTACAATTTTTTCTTGCGTTTCTTTTGCAAGTGAGGATTTTACTTCTTTTATAGATGACTATGAGACTTATAATTTATTTGCCCAAGTTATTAAAGCTGGGCCAAAGGAGACAATTGATGATGGATATTCAAGATACGAGGCACAAAAAGTAAGAATTAAAATATTGGATAAAAAATTTAAAGATGAAGAATATGATGTAATCTATTATTTGGAAGACGGAATCAATAGTAGACTCCCACTTTATGATATGTTGAAAGAAGGCGACAAAGTATATGCCTATGGTATATATGAAGATGAAAAACTAGATGTTACTGCAATTTCCTACTATGATAAAACAGGGTGGATGTTACTTTTGTTTGTCATATTTGCTTTACTAATTGCTATTATTGGCGGAAAAAATGGAATAAAAGCATTAGTTGGGCTTGTTATTACAATTGCAATTATTTTTTATGTTTTACTACCAGGTATTCTTTCTGGGAAAAACATTATTTTGTTAACACTCTTAGTTTGCACTCTAGTAATAGGAATTACATTTTTAATTATTTCTGGGTTTAATAAAAAGACTATGGTTGCTATAATAGGAACTGTTGGTGGTATTTTTGCAGCAGCCATTATAGGAATTACATTTGAAAATCTTATGAGGCTTACAGGTATTAATGAGCATGCAAGAATGATTTCAGTGGCTATTGATGAAACTCAAGAAATGATT
Organism: uncultured Clostridia bacterium; assembly: GCA_947164995.1. Classification (GTDB taxonomy): domain Bacteria; phylum Bacillota; class Clostridia; order TANB77; family UBA1234; genus RGIG6105. Next base: position 14,980 of record CAMUYU010000005.1, on the reverse strand, counting down.
AGTTTCAAAAATGTAATGCTTTCTGCTATTATGATAAGTGCTATGGGAGCATGCATGGATGTTGGAATGTCAATTTCTTCAGCTCTTTGTGAAGTTAAAAGTAAAAAACAAGATATAACAAGTAAAGAATTAATAAAATCTGGTATGAATATAGGTAAAGATGTAATGGGCACGATGACAAATACTTTAATTTTAGCCTACGTTGGAAGTGCATTATTATGTTTGTTATTGTATAATGTTAATGGTTTTGATTTATCTTTTATTTTAAATGCAGAAGATATATCAGATGAAGTTTTGAAATCGATGGCAGGTAGTATGGGATTAATTGCAACAATTCCTATTACGGCTATACTAGGCGGTATGATTATTTCAAAAGAAAGTAACCAAAAGAAAGAAAAAGAACAACCTAAAAAAGAAAATGTTGAAATACCAGTTAATTATTTTAACGGATAATTAATAATTGCTACATACTAACATATTTAGAAAGAAGGACAAAAAATGGACAAAAAAGGAATTGGAACAATTCCAATAATTTTAATTACGATGGTAACTACACTTATGATGACTTTTGTTGGATATAAAATATGGAGTTATACACAAGTGTTAGAAAATGGAGTTAACTATGCTTCGACATATATGAATCCAAGTAGCGGAAGTCAAGTAAGTAATTCTAAAACTATTTCTCCAACAATTCAAAATAAAATAACTAATTTAAAAAGAATTATTGATGAAGCATATTTATATGAATATGAAGAAGATAAAATGGCAGATAATATGGCAGCTGGAATGTTAAAAGCATTAGATGACCCATATGCTGAGTACTATAATGCCGAAGCTTTTGAGGCTTTCTACACTCAAACTGAAGGAGAATATTTTGGTATTGGAGTATACGTTTCATATGATGAATCTAGAAAATTACCAATAATTCTTGCAACTATTGAAGGTTCTCCTGCAGAAGCAGCAGGGCTTTTACCTGCAGATTATATTGAATATGTTGATGACTTAAATTCTTATGAGCATACATATACCGAAGTCGTTGATGCTATTAAAGGAGCATCTGGTTCAAAAGTTAAATTGGGAATAATTAGAAAGAATAAAGAAACAAAAGAAGAAGAGGCAATAGAGATTGAAGTTGAAAGAAGAAAAATAGAAATAAATCCAGTTAAATCTGAAATATACGAAAATTCTATAGGATATATTAAGCTTACTTCTTTTGATGAGAGCACATATGAACATTTTGCAACAGAGTATTCAAAACATATTAATAATCCAAATATAAGATCACTAATTATTGATTTAAGAGATAATCCTGGTGGAGTTTTAGATTCTTGTGTTAAAATATCTGATTTGATACTACCTGAAGGAAAAATCTTTTATACAAAAGATAAAGCGGGAAGAGAAGAAGCACTATATTCTAATCCAAATGCTATTAGAATACCTTTAGTAGTTCTAGTAAATGGGAATTCTGCAAGTGCATCAGAAGTATTTACTGCAGCTGTAAAAGACTATAAGGTTGGAATTATTATAGGAAAAACTACATATGGAAAAGGTGTTGTTCAAACATTATTATCACTTAGAGATGGATCTTTTGTAAAATTTACAACATCTGAATATTTTTCACCAAATGGAAATAAAATAAATGGAATTGGTGTAGTACCTGATATAGAAGTAGATTTGCCAGATGGCATTACTAATACATATAAACTAGAATTCAAAGATGACACACAACTTCAAAAAGCAATTGAAGTGCTACGTGGAAAATAATTTTTATTTAAGCTTCATGATATAAAAATCATGAAGCTTAATTTTTTATTTTTTAAGACGAATATCGTCGCCGAAAAATTTGCAAATTGAATATTTGCCTATTATTCGAGAGATAATTCTATCATCATATAATTTAGCAAGTTGCTTTAAATTTAAGTTTGTTGAAATAACAGTTTTTGTATTTGGATTTAGCATACGACTATTGATAATAGAAAATAATTCAGCAAATTTTGCAGATGTTTGATTTTCGGTGCCTAAATCATCAATTATTAACAAATCAACATCAAACAAACTATTATATAAATCTTTTGAAAGCTTTGAGCTATTTCCATATTTGTATTCAAAAAGATTATCTAGTAAAAGTGGTGCTGTTTGATATAAAACAGTGTGTCCATTCTTAAGCAATTCGTTTGCAATTGCACCTGACATGAAAGTTTTTCCAGTGCCTGCAGTTCCAGTAAACAAAAGGTTTGGCGTGTCTTCTTTTTCAAAATTTTTAACAAAGTCAATAGATAGCTTTTTTATCTTGTTAATATTATTTCTAGGTGAAATAGAAGTACCATATTTTTCTTTATCTTCTTTATCTGAAAATAATTTGTCGTCGAAGTTTTCAAATGTTTCATTGTTTAATTTATAGTTATTAAATTTGTTGTAATAATCATCAATTAGTCTTTGTTTCATACAAGTACACATTTGAGTTTTATTATTAATAGTAACATAACCTGTATCATTACATTTTTCACATTCGTATTTAGGCAAAAGAGAAATACCTTTTTTAGCTAATAGTTTTTCTTTTTGATCTTTTAATTTTTCAATTTTCTCTAATATTACGGAAACTGCTTTTTGAGAGTCGTCTGAACTTGACAATAATGCTTTTTTAGATGCTTCAATTCCTAATTTTCTAATTTCTGATTCTATAGAAGTAAGTTCTGGAAAATCAAGATATATTTCTTTTATACGTTCTTCGTTATCTTTTTGAGCATTAAGTCGTTTTTGTTCATATTCTCTTTCTATAGTGCTAACGTCTAGATACATCTTTTCACCTCATTTATATTATAAATTTGCATAGAACTTATCCATATCTGAATATTGGTCACTATCATCAAAATAGCGTTGAAGAGTAATTTGACCGGAATTTTTATTTTGTTGCATAGCCTTAATTTCTTTAGCTTTTTGCTTTTGCTCTTTTAAATATGTTGTAACTTCTTCAGGAGATTTTAGGTTTTTTTCGTGCCAGTCGGTAATAAGCGTATCTAAGTAATCAAAACTTGGTTTGCTTTTGGATGTAGTCTTTTTCAAAGCTATTTCTATTATATCTTTTGAATAATTATAGTCTTTTGTCCATTTTTCTACGAAAGATTCCTCAAATTGAGTAAGACTTCTATACAAGTTTAGTTTTTGAGATATAAATTTTTTAACTTTATTTAGTTCTTCCATTGACATGTAATATTTTTCTAAATCATTCATCGTTTTGATTTTACTATTTGACCAACCTTCTGCAACTGCTTGTATGTAGTTGCGATGTAAAGCTTGTCTATCGAAACAATATCTAAATAAAGAAACCATGACATCTTCATCAAACCCATATTTGTTAAATAAGTTATCAATTGCCGAATACCAAGTAGGTGACATTACTCCTTGGAAGAATGTGGTATTGATTTCATTTATTGCTTGAGTACGAACAATATTTTTTTCATTAGTATCAATTGCATCTTCAAGAGAAGATGTAAGTCTTGGAGTGTATAATTTATCTACAGCGATTTTCTTTAAGTCGGTAAATTCATATGTTTTATTCTTCTTTATTAATACATTTTGTTCTTCCCAATATTTTAGTCCTTCTTCGACTGTTTTTAAAGGAATAGATAATTTTTTAGATAAATCAAGTGGGCTAATTTCACTTTGATATTTGCAAAGGAAGCGGCAATATAGGTAAATTTTTACGTAGTCACCATTTGCATTGCAAAAATACTCTGTAATAAATAGTTCTGGAATATTAAGATCTTCGTATATCATAGATAAATTTTGTTCGAACTTCATAATATCCTCCTTAATTATTTCTTGTATGTAAAATCATACAATTAACAAAAAAGATTTTCAACAAAAATTATCTATTTATTATACTTTTATTTTTTTGCTAACATAAAGCCGGAAAAGTGCCATTTTGCTAACTATTTGCTCACATATTATCAACAAATTATTAACAATTTATCAACATCAAATTTAAAAGATAAACTAATTATGTAACGATGTTTTGCTTATCTCTAGTTTTACCATAAACATAAATTTTTTTCCTTTTTGAATAGATTAAAATGGACTTAAAATATGGAATTGCAGGTTGCCCATTTATTCCTATAGATAATATTAAAAGAGGTGGAAGAGCAAGAAATATAATAATGCCTGCACTAATAAAAAAATCAACTTTTCCTATATATAAGAAAAATCCTACGACAGAAACAATACACATAATGGGTAGTAGTATGTTATATTCAATAATTCCAAGAAATTTGGCTGAATATTTATAATTTAAAGGAAAGATATATTTATCCATAATCACCTCATAAATATAGAACGCATACCGAGATATACCAGATGAAAAGTCGGTAGAAATTCCAGTATTATTTAAAAATTCTCTAACAAACTGGGAAGATTTCATAAGAGCTAGAGAAGATCCAATTAGTAATATCTGATTAAATATGTTGGAAGAGTTTTCTTTGATAATAGCAAACGAAAGAAGAAGTATAAATGACATCATTATTTGTATTAATAGTAGAGAAAAAAAGCTTTTAATCCAACATTTAAATAAACTAGAAGTAGGTTTATTAATTAAGCATAGAAATGCAAATGGAGAGAACAAAATAAGGACTTTAGTGAGAATATATCTTATTGAAAAAGAAAGAATTAAAGAAAAAGAAGATATGGAAATCATACTAGTAAGTATTCCGTTGAATGAAAAAAGATTGAATTTTTCATTACTTGATGAAGTATTTAGTTTGTCTATTAAGTTTGAAAAAGAAATCTCTTGCTTAAAAATGTTTTTACCTAAAGAACAAACAAATGTAGTGATCTCAGAAGTTGCTGATAAAATACTTGAACAAATAGAAAAAGAGCTAAATACAAATATACCTATAACAATTGCCTTAATAAAAAACTTTGAAGCACTTTCTATAGATTGCCCGCTATAGTAAGAAGTAAATCTTCTAATTGCGTAATAAAGCACAAAAGCACTTAAGAAAAATTCTGCCAGTACCAAAAGCCCAGTGTTAAAATCGGTGCCAATTATTCTTTCCATATATGTTGAGTTAGTTAAATCTTCATCTAAAAATATTAATTTATCTAGTTCAGGAAAAATAGATTTATTTATAGATGAAAATAGGCTTTCACAAAGAGAATTAATGGTATCTAAAACAACTTGAGTAATATTAATTGTTTGTGTAACGGTTTCTTCTTCCATATTGATTCTCCATTAGGCTGCAACTAAAGATTGGATTGCTTTTAGTATTAAGTCGATTGCAAGTATAAATCCATACGAAAATAAAGAACTTTTAATAAGCTTTTTTCCGCATAACAATTCTTTCTTCATCTCCAAAACTAAATTTTTTCATAAAAACACCTGTACCAACTGCAATAGCGGCTGCAGGTGTACTTAGTTTTATTATCCATGATTTTACATTGGTAAGGCTCTTATTTAATGTTGTAACTAATTTTGGATCGCTTGCTGCAAAGCTTACACTAAATAATAATATCAATATAATGACTAGAAAAATAATAGGTTTTTTATTCACTTTAACATCTCCTTTTTATGATTTTATATTTCCATACTCAAAGCTCACCACTAATAAGTGTTCTATAAAGAGGGTCTTGTTTTGGGGATTATATTGGATTAACAAGAATGGATGATGAGAATTCTAAATAATAAGACAGGGGGCTTAGATATTCTAAATTTTTTATTACAAATTAGTGGTGAGCTTTAAGTATGGAAAAGAAATATATCAAATAAAATTATGATTGTTTTGTTGAGAACTTTTCCAAATAGGTTCTAACTCGACAATTTCAGGATGCATAACTTCGGTACCAGTTGATATAAAACATATTGCTTGAAACGTTTTTAATTCTCTAGAAAAGCTATTAAAATCGTATATAAAATCATGATAGATTTGAGTGCTTAAAGATTCGGATATGCTAGATTTGTCGGATTTAAATGACTTTAGAAAATAGTTGTAATTTGATTCTTTTGCATTTTCAGCAATACTTCGAATAAGCTTTGTTTTATCTTCTTTGCCAAGTTGCTTTTGGGCTTCTTCTATGGTGAAATTATCGTCTGTACGAAACCATATTTTATTTACTAAATTTTGTATTATAACTTTTGCTGATTGAGGGTCTTTGATTGTTTTTAAAAGAGAAGTGTAACTTTGTGTAGATACAATATTAATACACTTAGCTTCTCTAGATTGTGCATAAAAGTCTGCATCATTTTCAGTGGCATATTCGTGATATTCATCACAAAGAAATGCTAGAGGAGAAAAATTAGATTGCTTAGAAAGTCTCATCAATACTTCGGATTGAAAATCTAACTTAAGATAAGTAGCAATTATTTTAGAAAGATTCCTATATTCGGCAACATTCATATTTAAAACAACTATTTCATTACTGTTTAAAGAAAAACCATTAAAATTTTGTTCTTCTTTTGATGGACAAAATGTTGTCGCAACATCTTGATCTGAAATGAAGATTTGTGTGATTCTTGAAACTTCTGATTGAATAATTGATAATACTTTAGAATCTAAATTTATGAATTCGTTTTGAAAAAAATCTAAAGATGTATTGAAATCAAAAATTTGTTTTGAAGAAAGTTGATTAGATAGAAATAATTTTTTTACATACTCTATTTTGCTATCAAGATAAGATTTATTGTTAATTAACTTGTGTAGTTCTATAAATGTAACATAATCATTGTTGTATAATCTGCATAGCTTTATACATTCTGTCAAATATAACTCAACTTTATCTAGCCAATAAGAATCGGAAGTGTTTTGGTTTGAAAACAACATTAAAATAGTTTTTAAGCGATTTGCTATGACCGATGGTTTTAAATTGGGTTTATCTAAAGGGTTATATTTGTATTTTCCATTTAGTTCTATAACAATTACTTTTCTTTCAAATCTTTGGTTTAACTCTAATACTTTCTTATAAAAATTTCCTTTTACATCTAAAATCAACATACCAATATTGCGGTTAAGTAACTGCTCTAAAAATGGATACATAGCAGACGAGGTTTTGCCTGTGCCAATTGTCCCTGTAATTAATATATTTTGATATAACCCCTTTTCGGGTATAAAAACAGTATTTTGGTTTTGAAGACTTTTTCCTATTTTCAGCTCTATTTTTTCAGATTTTAAATTATTTGTAGTGTTTTTAGGATATATTTTTTTAATTTTTGGATTATTTGAAAAATAGAAACCAATAAATATAGAAAACAATATAAGCGAAATGAAATAGCAGATTTTTAGGTAGAATAGCCATTTTTGAGATAGATTTATACTAAATACATCAAATAAGCATATAGAAATTGAAGACTTAGTAAAAATATCTGAAAAAAGCGCTAAACTAATAGAGGTTGCAAGCGAGAGAACTATTGAAATATTGGAAAATTTGGTATATAATGCTTTCATGATTTTGGAAAGCTTCAAATTTTGAGATTTAATTTTTCTTTACTTAAATCTAATTTTGAACCTTGCTTTTCGTGGAGAATTTTTAATTCGAAGAAAGAATAAATAATATAAATTATTGATATAAAAAGGGCAAATGAGAAAACCAAGAAAAAAGTTGCTCTACTTTCAAACGAAAAATAGATTCTAATTAGAAAAGAAATAAATAAAGATAAAAGAAAAACTATGAGACTTTTCTTTGAAGCAATCAAACTTTATCACCACCTTTCGACCACATTTTAAAAGTTGTTTTTTAAAATGTCCATATGAGTTTATAAAATTGGCAAAAGTTGGTAAAAAGTAGTAAGGTTTGCACAAAATTGGTAAATTATTATAAAAAGGGAGATTAATATGGTTAATAAAGATATGTTGATAGGAGAGTTATTGCAACTTAATCCTAAATATGCAGAAGTTTTAATGGAAGCAGGTATGCACTGCATTAGTTGTCCAGCATCAGCTATGGAAACTTTAGAAGAAGCTTGTGAAGTTCATGGAATTGATGTTGAAGAAATCATTGAAGCTTTAAATAGCATGTCATCGTAGCTCAGCTGGATAGAGCGATCGCCTCCTAAGCGATAGGTCGGAGGTTCAAATCCCCTCGGTGACACCAAGTATTCGCATTGGCAAAAAGCCAGTGCGATTTTTGTATAAGGAAGGACAAAAATGAATAAAAAAGAAGAATTTATGAAAGAAGCTCTTAAAGAGGCTAAAAAAGCATATAATAAAAATGAAGTTCCAATTGGAGCCATTATAGTTAAAGATAATATAGTGATAGCAAAAGCACATAATTTAAGGGAAACAAAAAATATGTCTATAGCTCATGCAGAAGTACTTGCTATAGAGAAGGCATGTAAAAAACTAAATTCATGGCGCCTTAATGATTGCGATATATATGTTACTGTTGAGCCGTGTCCTATGTGTGCAGGAGCGCTTTTAAATTCTAGAATTAGAAAACTATACTTTGGCACAACTGACCAAAAAAGTGGTGCGGTTGTTTCTAATTTAAATGAATTGGACCTAAGTAAAACATTTTGTAACCATAAAGTTGAGTATGAAGGAGATGTACTTTCTTGCGATTGCAAAGCAATTCTTCAAGACTTTTTTGCTGAATTAAGAAAATAAACAAGATAGATTGACACTATTTTTTATAGTTAGTATACTAATCATATACATTAATTATGAAAGAGGTGTATTATGGAAAAAGAGATTAATGATTATTTTAGAGAGATTACTCAAGAATTATATGCAGAGGCTGAGTCTAGACTAGAAAAATATGGTCTAGTTAAAGGACAAGCACAACTATTACTTCTTATTAGAGACAATGAAGGTTGCACACAAAAGGATTTGGCAAATTATTATAATGTTAAATATTCTTCAATAAGTGAAAGACTTAATAAATTAGAAAATGCTGGTTTTATTGTAAGACAACATGAGGATGGTAATTTTAAAAACAACAGATTATACATTACACCTGAAGGAAAAACAGCGGCCGTTCAATGTAGAAGAGTTATAAAGGAAATTGATGCCAAACTTTATAAAGGTATTTCTAAAAAAGATATTTCTACATTTGAAAAGATTCTAAAGAAGATGATAGATAATTTAAATGTTTAAGCAAAAAAAGACGAGCGAAACTAAAAGTTTCGTCGTCTTTTTTAAGTACTTAATTCATGTAGTTTACAACTATTTCTTTTTAGCAACTTTTTTAGCTGCTGGTTTTTTTGCAACTACTTTTTTAGCTACTGGTTTTTTAGCAGCTGGTTTTTTAGCAGCTGGTTTTTTAGCAGCTGGTTTCTTTGCAGCTGGTTTTTTAGCAGCTGGTTTTTTAGCTACTACTTTTTTAGCAGCTGGTTTTTTAGCAGCTGGTTTTTTAGCAGCTGGTTTCTTTGCAGCTGGTTTTTTAGCAGCTACTTTTTTAGTTGCAGTCTTTTTAGCTACTGGCATTCTCAATGCCCCCCTTTCATTTGTACAGCATTTAGCGTGTTTTAAAACATACTAAATCTTTAGTATAATTAAAATGTAGCAAATATGCAGTTTAAATGCAATAGTTTGAGTAAAATTTTTTTAAATTATTTCAATTCAAAAAATTAGTTAGTCAACTAACTAACTGATAAAAACGGCATCACAACTAAAAAAGAACGGTTTTAGCAGTTTTTTGAGCATTAAAAACTTTTTTAAAAATTTAATATTTTTGTAACAATAAAAAACACGATTTTACACGTTTGACACAAAATAACGATTTAATATTTGAAAGTAAATTTCATTGAAAAATGATAATGTCAATTTTACATTTTTGACGGTGACACTATATGAGCAATAATGTCAATAGAGTAATTTAAGAAATTTCAAAAATTAGTCGAATAATTATTTAAAATATTTTGATTTTGTATAGTAAAGGCACAAAGAATGTATTATAATTCTTCTAAAGGTGGTGAGTGTATTGTCATATGATTTAATTCTTAAAGATGAAAAGAGGAAAATATCTGCTATTATGAAAAAAGAATATGTTTCTCTTAAATTTTCTGAACTACATCTTATACTTGACAATAATTTTAATGAGCCACGTTGGATGGATACATATATTTTGTTATATAAGGCTGCATTGCCAAAAAATATTAGTGCATATGATATCCTTCTTCAAAAACTTTCTTCTTCAATGCTAAAACTTTATTTTAAAAAAAGTGATGGTCGAAGATATTTAGTAAATGCAGATGAAAAACTATTTAAAGAGTATGTGTGGTATCTTACTACTAAAGAAGATAAATCTTATACTTTGTTAGCACAATATATGCCCCCAAAGGATTATATAAAAGAGCTAATGAGATTTTCAAAATATGAAAAATGTGGGTTGGTTTTAGAAAATGTTCATGAAGATGAATTTATTTTAAATCCAATTGGTTACAGTTTTCGTACTGAGGAAGAAGCAAGAATGATTTATGAAACATTATTCGATGCTTATGATTTGTTTACTAATTTAAAATTAAAAAAGCAAAACTTTTTAGATAATTTTTATTCTTGTTTAAATCTTGGAAAAGATAAAAGAATGATTGCAGTTTTAAGTACAATGATTTCTTATTTCAATTGCAAATTTGCAGTTGTTGGTGATGTTATTACAATACCTGATACTAATATCGCAATATCAGATGAAGCTACTGCAAAAGCATTTGAATCTCATATGATGGATGTTTATCATTTTTATAGAAACGCTATTAATACAAAAAATAAAAAAGATATTGTAAGTGAAGTATGTAATAAAAAAGTTTCTAAAGAAATAATGAACGACTTTACAAATAATATTGCAAAATATTCAAATGTTTTTGCAAATAATAAAAGTTTGTGTGAGTGGGTAATTACTGTTTCTAGAGAAAGCAAATATAAATTAAATATTAATGTCAATGATAAAGGTGTCTTCTTTATTAATGGTACAAGAATTGCTACCGAACAAGAAGCAGAGATGTACTATATAGATTATATGGAACATAAGTCAAATCATGTTAGCCTTGTTTCGTATAAGAGTTCTATTATTACAAAACTTAAAAAGATATTTAGTTTCTTTAAATTCAAGTTTTGGAATAAAGAAAAGGCTAAATAGTGCTTTACAATCCAAAAAATAGATGCTAATATATTGAAGAATTGTGGATTTTGTGTATATAATAATGCCGTAAGATACTTTTATATGAGTGGTGGCAAGAGTATTGCGTGAACCTCGCCAGATCCGGAAGGAAGCAACGATAAGCGATTAAACTTTGTGCTACCATTCATATAAGAGCATCTTACGGCATTTAATATGTCTTAAATATTATAGGAGGTGCAAGATGAGTTATATTGCCCTTTATAGAAAGTTTCGACCAACTAAATTTTCAGAAGTAGTTGGACAGGAACATATAGAAAAGACACTTAAAAATCAAATCAAAAATGGTCGCATAGGTCATGCATATTTGTTTACTGGAGGTAGGGGAAGTGGAAAAACTTCTACTGCCAAGATTCTGGCAAGGGCTGTAAACTGTTTAAATATACAAGATGGAGAACCATGTAATGAATGCGAAATTTGTAAAGCAGCTTTAAGTGGAAATTTAGTAGATATTACAGAAATGGATGCTGCATCTAATAATGGTGTAGATAATATTAGAGATATTAGAGAAGAAGTTGAATTTATTCCAACCTCTGCTAAATATAGAGTATACATTATAGACGAAGTACATATGCTTTCATCTGGTGCTTTTAATGCTCTTTTAAAGACTTTGGAAGAGCCACCGGCTCACGTAATTTTTATATTGGCAACAACTGAACCTCAAAAGTTACCTACTACAATAATCTCACGTTGCCAAAGATTTGATTTTAAAAAGATTTCTATTTCAAATATTATGAAAAGATTAAAATATATTTGCGATGAAAGTAACATTAATATAGAAGAAAATGCTTCAAGACTTATTGCAAATTTGTCTGATGGAGCAATGAGAGATGCTATTTCAATATTAGATAGATGTATTGCAGATGGTGATTCTTCAATAACTGAAGAAAAAATAAGAGAACTTTCTGGTGTGCCTGAATTTGAATTTTTAGTTAAAATGACTAAGGCTTTAATAGAAGGAAAAAGTGAAGAATCATTGTTAATAAGTAAGCAAATTGTTGATGAAGGAAAAGATATAAACGTATTTTTGTGGGAATTAATTAAGTTTCAAAGAGATATTTCATTATCATATATTAAAGAAGAATTACTAGAATATAGTGATGATAAAAAGACGGTTATAAAAGAATTAAAATCTAGTTATAAACAAAATACATTTTTGGATTTGATTTCTAAACTTTCTGATATACAAAACAAAATGAGATTGGCGGCAGAGCAAGAAATATTATTTGAAGCCTTAATAATAAAATTATGTTCTGAAAATAATAAAGTACCTATGCAAAATGTAGTTTCACCAGAACCTATGATTTTATTGAATACACAAAATACAGTTGCAGGACTAAATAATGGTTTATCAGAGAAAATTTTGGCATATCTTAAAGAAAATGAAAAATTTAGGTTGCGTGCGGACCTGCTTACTACTAAAATAAGACTTCAGGAGGATGGAATTGTACATATTATTTTTGATGCACCACCAACTGAAGCTGCAAAAGATAATTTTAAAAAAGAAGAAACGAAAATTGCTATAAAAGCAGCAGTAAAATATGCACTTGGCAAAGATGTCAGTGTAAAATATGATAATTTTAATTCATAAAAGAAAGGATGAACAAAAATGGCAAAATTTAATGGATATGGCGGAGGATTCCCAGGTATGGGAGGAAATATGAATCAGCTTATAAAACAAGCTCAAAAAATGCAAAATGATATGATGAAAACACAAGAAGATATAGAGCAAAAGGAATTTGAAGTTACATCTGGTGGCGGAGCGGTTACATTAGTAATGAATGGAAAAAAGATTGTAAAATCTATAAAAATTAAACCAGAAGTTGTAGACCCAGATGATGTAGAAATGCTTGAAGATCTTATTCTTACTGCATTTACAGAAGGAATTAAAAAAGCAGATAGCATTGTAGAAGCTGAAATGGGTAAGTTTAATATTCCAGGTGGATTAAACGGACTACTATAATTTTACAAGAAGATAAAAGAGGTTAAAGATGGCTTTTAGTAATAGTATAGAAAAGTTAATAGAAGAATTTGAAAAACTTCCAAGTATTGGTCATAAAACAGCAGTAAGACTTGCGTTTCACGTTTTAAATTCTCCACTTGAAACGGCAGAAGAGTTTGCAAATGCAATAGTGGATGCTAGAAAAAATTTAAAATATTGTTCTATTTGTAATAATATTACGGATGCTGATCCATGTCCAATTTGTGCCAATATTAAAAGAGATAAAGAGACAATTTGTGTTGTTGAAGATGTAAGGGATATTGCATCAATAGAACGTACACACGAATATAATGGAGTTTATCATGTTCTTCATGGCACAATTTCTCCAGTAAATGGAATAGGCCCTAATGATATAAAAATAAAAGAATTAGTTACTAGAATTGGAAGCGGAGATATAAAAGAAATTATACTTGCAACAAATCCAAATGTTGAAGGTGAAGCAACTGCAATGTATATTTCAAAACTAATAAAACCTTTCAACGTAAAAACTTCTAGAATTGCTCATGGAATTCCAATCGGTGGCGATTTAGAATACACAGATGAAGTAACACTTGCAAAAGCAATGGAAAATAGAACAGAACTATAAAAGTAAAAGCGAACTCATAGATGATTTGAGTTCGCTTTTTTATTTAAATGTTTTTTAAAACAATATCTACAATATCTTTTGTAGAGTTTGGTTTTGCAACATGACGTTGCATTAATTTTATATTTTCTACTCTAAAGGTATCATTAATTAATTGTTCTATTATTGGAGTTGTTTTATTTAAATCATAAATTCTAACACCAGCTCCATTATTTGTAAGAAAAGCAGAATTTTCTTCTTCTTGACCAGGTACAGGACTAAATATAATGAAAGGTTTATTTGAAACTAATATTTCTGTAGTTGTAAGTCCGCCTGGTTTTGAAACTATAAAATCAGAAGCATACATTAATTCAGCAACTCTATCAGTAAAACCTAAAATTGCAACTTTTTTATTACTTTTTTCGGTTAATTTTTCAAAAGTGGCTTTTGTTTTTTCACTTTTTCCAGCGATTGCAATTATTTGTATATCTTCTTTTACATCTAATATTCCTTTAAATATTTTTGAAGCATCGGACATTCCATATTGACCACCACCAAATACTAAAAATGTAGGTTTATCCATTGAAAATCCAAATTCTTCAAAAGTTTTTTCTTTATTATATTCTAATAAAAATTCAGGACGTACTGGTATTCCAGTTACATTAATTTTTGTTTCTTCAATTCCTTCGTGAATTAATGTGTATCTCATTTGTTCATTTGCAACAAAATATAAATCTACATATTCACTACTAGAAAGCCAAAATTTATGTGAGGCATAGTCAGTTAAAATAACTGCAAGTTTACATTTTGTTTTTTTCTTTTTCTTTAAACAAGCAACCATTTCGGTCATAAAAAAGTGTGTCGATATAACAACGTCTGGGTCTTGTTCTTCAAATAAATCAAATAGCTTATGAGACAATAGTTTTTGTACACCATTACTAAAACTACCTAAGCTATGATTTTCTTCTCCTATTTTATATATTTTACTCCAAGTTTTTGGAGAATATCTTGCCATATTAACGTATGAACTAATAGTAATTTTGTCTACTGTTTTACTAACATAGTTTAAACCATCAATTAGTTCTACTATATATTCATTAGGATAATGCTCATCTATATATTTTTTTATTCCATCTGCTGCTCTATAGTGACCGCCACCAACTGATGCATATAGAATTATTATTTTTTTCAAAATAATCGCCTCCTCAAAATTTATTCTATCATTTAAAAAAAAAAGTCGCAAGCTAAATAAGCTTGCGACCATATGGTGCACCTGAAGGGATTCGAACCCCCAACCGTTCGGTTCGTAGCCGAATACT